>NZ_CP025585.1 GCF_002865605.1 Paracoccus jeotgali | reverse complement strand
CACTTCAGCAGCGGATCAAGCAAGTCGGTGGGCAACAGCCAAAAATGCCCGCACCCTGCCAACTGCCTGTTTTGGCCGAAGGCGACCTCGCTCCACCTTCTTGACCTCTGCAGCCGATAGAAGTATCGCGCTGTGGCTGATAAGATCGAGCTAGAAGGATCTAGAGCACTAGCCATGATGTGGTCTAATCGTCGACGTCCGCCACTTCGGCAACCATGCCGACCGGCCCACTAACGGTCAGCAGCGTCACGCTTTCCACAAGCTGCCGCAGCCGAGAAGAGCCAGATCTCTAAGTCATCTAACCTGAAAATAGCTGGTGCTTGTTATTTGAGCGGTAGACTCATCCCATCATTCGCCAATCTTTACAAAGAGGTAGAGGACTTGCGACTACTTAAGAGAAAATCCGCAGCTGCGAGCAATCAAAATCTTCGTCCCAACGAGCAAGACGATCTCTTGCGCAGCTACCTGTCGCTAAAGGATGACTTTGAAAAAGTTGCTAAGGCAGAAAGCACAATGGTCAAGAGAAATCTCAAGCTGATGAATGAGCTGGCGTCCCTGGAGGAAAAACTAGACATTCAGGAAAAAGCTAAGATATCGACAATAGCAAACCTAGAAGCGCAACTACATGCGGAAAGAGAGCAAAAGTATGCGGCGGAATGCAGGGTCGCAGAATACCTAGCTTCGACTTCTTGGCGAGTAACTGCTCCGCTCAGGTCAGCGCGATCCATGGCGTTTCGCTTTAAGCGGTAACAGCTTTCACAATCAGATTGATAGTTTGGCGTCCCACCAAAAAATATTTCTGCTATTTAGAAATCGGAACTGACAAAAAATGACTATCCCGAAAATATCTGTAATTGTTCCGCTTTATAATACCGAACGCTACTTAACAAAGTGCCTTGAATCTATTATGGCGCAGACGTTGAGGGAAATCGAAATAATATGCGTTGACGACTGTTCACCAGATAAGTCAGCAGAGCTTGTCAGCCAATTTGCTAAACAGGATAAGCGAGTTCGGCTTATTAGACATGATCAGAATGCTGGCCTTGGCGGCGCTAGAAACACCGGGATCATTAATGCCCACGCCGATTATGTAGCAAGCGTAGATAGCGACGACTTCATTGAGCCGGATTTTCTTGAGGCCCTGTGGCAAGCGACCGAGGAGGGTCGGTTTGACGTAGTTGTTTGTGGTTACAAGAAGGTTGATGCTGAAGGCCGAACGATCGGAACCGGAATGCAGAAAGTTGCAACTATGGACCCTATTCCTAAAGAACAGGATCCTTTCAAAATCTCTGATCCGGCATTCTGGAACAAGTTATGGCGGAAATCTCTGTTTACTGAAAGTGGAATATTTTTTCCCGATCATATTTATCATCAGGACTCTGCCACGACTCCCAGAATTTATACGAAAGCAAAAAACGTGAAATTTATCGGGGGGACACGGTACAATTACCTGATCCGCCCCGATAGCGTTACTCAATCAGTTAGCGACAAACACTTGATCGATCGGTTTAGGTGTGTCGACGTCCTAAAAGAGTTCTTTATTGAGCAAGGAATTTACGAAGACCTTACCAGCAGCCTGACCGAGAGAATATATAGTGGATATTCCTACCATGTAGGTAATGTCATTAAAAATCGTCACGGAGGGGATAGTGTAACGGATGCCTATCTTCGTCACCTTCTGATTATGCGGGAAGGCTATCTTGAACACGACATGACGGTTCGAATGATGTCCTTGGAGGAAAAGGCTGACTACTTACTTAAACACAAGCCTATTCCGCGCGTGAAGTTACCTGCGGGAACCGTTTCGGCTTCAGCACAAAAGGAACCTGAACCTCGCCCGCCGCTGCCATCCAATCCTAGGATAATGGTCCTAACACTCTTTTCTGGTGAGAACGAATTCGAAGAGTGCTGTTCGGCCTTAGACGGACAGGTCCATAAAAACTGGGATCATAAGGTCTTTAGAGGGTTGGGCAACCATCAAGCCCATCGATCCCTTTACCAGTTCATTATGGACAATAATAGAGATTATGACCTGTTTTTCAAGCTAGATGCTGATATGGTGTTTTCTCATTCGGGAGTGCTATGTGAGATCATCAAGATCTTTCGGGATCGCCCTGCTCTGGACCATCTTATTGTTGCCTGCGACGACTATATGACTGGCGAGAGAATACTAGGGGTCCATACTTTTAGCGGTCGAGTTCGTTGGAGAGAGTCTAGCTCTGGAATATTCAACGACCCTAATCCTGCCTGCGCTGGAACTAGGAGGATTATTCGAGATCCGGCTAGTTCGTTTTTTAAGCATGCGTCTGACCCTTCGTCTCTGCAAGCCTTTCACTTTGGCGCTCATCGGGCGCTTAAGCTAGTTCAGCGGGGATACTCTATCGCTGAGAAACGCGTCGCAGCCATGCAGTTGCAGTGGGATGTTTTAAACGGCCTTTGGAGGCAATACAAAAAGCATGGGGATAGGAGGCACATCTTAGCTCTTGTGGCCGCTGACCTAGTTATTCGAGGCAAGTTGGGTGACGGTGCTCATGATTATCATGACCCTGATCTGTTAATGCAGTATGATGTATTCTCGGTGTTTACTGGCGCAGCCTTAGCAGAGCTGGTTAGGGAAAACTGGGACGACGAAGAGCGGCGAGTCAGCTATTTTAATTTAGCTGTGGGACCAGAGGGATTGGAGAAACTTAAGTTGGAAGCAGCTTAGGATTTTCATTTGCGCGGCTTCGTTTCCTAGCCTGAGCGTTTGGCGTCTTGCGGCCGGACTACCAACAAATGGTCGCTGTGGCTGCTGGATGAAAGTCCGATGGCGGCTCACAGTTACTGCATTTCGGAGCGGAGTAGAAATTTGCTGAACTGCCAAGGTTACGTGAGTGCTAATGATGAGAGTTCGCTTGGAGGCAGAGGTTCTTCCGAAATTGAAACACTCCTAAGAGGGGCGACAGCCCATCTTTCCAAGCACGAATTTTCCTCTGCTCAGATGATATCTGAGCAAATCCGCGTTGCTACCGACCGTTTTGATCCCGAAATTCGTGTGCAAGGGGACAATCAACCCCGTCCCTATACAATTGCCGTCGTTGCTCACGTTGCGCGCGATGAACACCATCGGTTAGTCAACACCCTGATTAACCTCAACTGTGAGCGGTTCGAGATTATCTTCCTTGAAAACGCGATGGACGATATTTGGGTTCTCCCCATAGAAGCCGCGTCATCCAACGTCACGGTTGCGCGGTTGAAGTTCAACGCGGGTATTGGAGTTGCGCGCAACTTGGCGCTTAGACTCGCGAGCGGAGAAGGCATTATTTTTATCGATGATGATGGCCACGCCTCAGCCGCGTCAATTGAATCCCTCATCTCGACGTTCGAGGTGTATAAGGCAGCCGCCGTTCGGGGACGCGTCGTGTTGAAAACATCCGGGCTTGAGCCACCGGCACATTATGCACCCGGAACTGATCTACGGCAGCACTACTGTGATATCGAAGGCTTTGCTGTATGGCGAACTGCGTCGGCGCGGCGCGTTGGCGGCTTCGATCCTATTCTCTACGGTCACGAAGGCGTCGATCTTACGGCGCGAATGTTTCCGTTCGAGGGCCCTGATGCCTTCCTCTATGAGCCTAGCGCTGTTCTTGAGCATGATTTTTCGCGTGACACCGCTGGTGCGGAAATGAAACATGAGCGTCACCGGAGATTAAGGAAATACTGCGGCTTCAAAGCAGAGCATTTTGATGACGTTTTGCGGCTTTTCGAGAGCCAGATACATCGCAACCCGGTTGCTAGGGCGACTTTATTTCAGCGGAAGTGGTTTGTCGCAGATGGCCCAACTCAAGTCGGTAAGGCGAAGGCGCCCGTAGGTATCCTTACAACCTGCTATAACGGCGGCGCGTTCATCCCGGATTTTGCTGCGGCGCTTGCCGCTCAGACCGACGACGCGATTGAGCTGATCTTCGTTGATGACGGGTCTGATGATGGAAGCGTCGAGATGCTCGACCGTTACCTCCCGCCATCCATATCCCGACGCGTGATCGAAGGCGGTCGTTTGGGCCGTTCTGGCGCGCTCAATCTTATATTAGACGCTGCAACGACAGAGCTATGCATGATTGCTGATGTCGACGACATCATGTTCCCCTATAGGACCGCTTGGACGCGGAAGGCCTACGAAGCCTTCCCCGATGCAGACATGATTGGCTTTATGATCTGTGACTACAATTTGCATAGCCGAGCGAGTCGACCGCTCCCAGTGCGAAGAACAAACCTGCAAGTGCGTAAGCTACTCGGAATGCCGGCCCCCTTTCCTGCTTTCTCGTTCAAACGAGCATCCATCACTGAGCAGTTCGACGTGGGTATGACGGCCGGTATCGACTGCGACTGGCTGTTTCGGTCGCTGAACCGTGGTGGATGCCAAGGATATATTTTGCCTCTCCTCGCGGCATTTTACCGAACTCACAACGGTCAGATTACCACAACAAGCCGTGAGACGCAGCGGGCGGTGGCTCTGCAAAACATTGCAGAATGTCATGCTTCTATCCTAGGGACAGAACCGAAAGTCACACTCGAAATTGAAATGCTGACTGGTTGGACCCCGATCCGGAGCGGGCAGGCGTTCTGGCAGGTAAACGATTATGCTGTCTCTCTTATGGAGGCGATGGCGGACAAAGAGCTGCCTTGGGCCGACGAGGCTGCGATAGAGATCACGAGGCATCTCGATGCAGTTCGCCTGTTGATCGCCAGAAACGATTCTAAAGCTACCGCAAAAGCCGCTGAGGAGGCGCAAAGCCTTCTTACACAGAAGGTTTCTACTATCGCAGAAGTTTCGGCACGCTGCGCTGAGATTGAGACGGAGATTGAAAGAGTTATGTCATCAAACTCGATGAAGATCACGGCTCCCCTTCGAGCTTTGGCTAGAATAATCCGAGGAGAATAGATCTCTACCAAAAATGCTCGTTTTTGGCGTGCGCCGCTATACCTATCATTGACCCCGCCACAACCCCCTGCCAGAACCATAATAGTTACTGAAGGTTTTTGGGATGATCTTGGGCTATGCGCGTGTCTCAACGGAAGATCAATATCTCGATGCTCAGATAAGTGCGCTCACGGCGGCCGGTGCCGAGCGCATCTGGGCCGAGAAGATTTCCGGCTCGAAGCGAGCCCGGCCGGAACTGGAACGGATGCTCGATCAACTGCGGCCGGGCGATGTGGTCGTTGTGACGAAGTATGACCGGCTGAGTCGGTCTCTTCAGGACCTTCTCACGCTTGTTGAGCAAGTTCGGGGCCGTGGCGCGGGGTTTCGTTCGTTGGCAGAGGACATCGACACCACCACGCCCGCAGGCCGGCTGGTGTTTCACGTCTTCGCTTCGATCGCCCAGTTCGAGCGTGAACGGATTGCAGAGCGCACCCGCGAAGGGCTGGCAGCCGCTCGCAGGCGCGGCCGGGTCGGAGGACGCCCCCCTGCCCTTTCGCCTGAGCAGAAAGAGGAGGTTCGGCGCCTGCGCGACAGCGAGGGCCGCGGGATCGCAGAATTGTCGCGATTGTTTCGCGTTAGCGAGAACACCATCCGGCGGGCATGAGCATTGCTCAGGCCCTTAACGCTAGCCCCGTTTTCCTCTGCGATGAGCGGCGATAGCTATTCCGTAAACTGTGCAGCGCGTGCGTGTCGGCTGGCCGCTGACGCATCGACGAGCGCAGTGAGAACCACCTCGATCTCCGGCAGATGACGCTTGTCGGCTTGGCAGCGCAGGAAATAGCACCAGTCGTCGTCGATCGCCTGGTCGGACAGCGCGACAAGACGTCCTTCTGCGAGATCCCTCTCCAGGAAGCATCGCCGACAGAGTGCGATACCGAGGCCCGCAATGGCGGCACCTTGCAGCAGAACCGACCCCTCTAGCATCAAGCCCGAGCCGCTGGCCGAGCGGGCGGGGTGCCCGGTGAGTTCGTGCCACTGCGACCACATCCTCAGATCTTCGTCGAACAGAAGCGGACCGCTTGCCAGCAATTCGTCCGGGCAACGTCCCCCAAGCAGCGCAGGCGAGCAGACCGGAATCGCGTCCCCTGGCAGCAACGCGATGTCCTGCCCCGTCAACTGATTGCGGCGAGCGAACTGGATCTCGATATCTGGCCGCGGGGTGACGGGCCTGTCGGTTTGGGACAGGCTGAGATGAAGATTGATTTCCGGATGTTTGGCATTGAACCCGGCGATGCGTGGCATCAGCCAATGGGTGGCCACCAGCGGCAGGCAGGCGAGGCTGACGCTTCGCAACCCGCGCAGCGGCAAGCGGTCAATCTCGTGGCGGATCGCGTCAAAGGCTTCATGGGTGACGCCAGCAAGGCTCTTGCCGGCGTCGGTCAGCATCGTCACTCGCCCCTTGCTGAAGAAGAGCGGGTCGGTGGCCCAAGCCTCGAGGATCTTCACCTGATGGCTGACGGCCGAATGTGAAATGCGCAGATGCCGTGCTGCGGCGGTGATCGAGCCAGCTTGATGAATGGCCTCGAGCACGCGCAGGGCGTTCAGGGATGGAAGGCGTCGGATCGGACTCATGATGCCCAATGTGTTATCTTTTTAGACGTGATCCAAATAGTTTCTGCTTTTTAATCGGGCGCAATGACTTCAGGATGATCGAAAATCGAACCGGAGGCATGAGCATGCAGCAGAATTTACGGCTCTGCATCGCGCAAATGACATCGACGAACCAGCATGCGGGAAACATCGCCTTCGTCGAGGACGCCGTGCGTCACGCGGCGGCGCAAGGATGTGATCTTCTGGCGTTGCCAGAGGCTGCAGGCATGGTGAACCGGGACCGCGATGACGCCCGGCGGCAGATCACCGAAGAGGCCGACGACCCTTTCATCAACGCCTGCAAACGTCTGGCGGCGGAACACGGCATCTGGATTCAGACAGGTTCCACGCCGATCGCGAGTGGCGACGGGCGTTTCCTCAACCATGCGAACCTGATCAACGCGAGCGGCACATCGGTCGCGAGCTATGACAAGATCCACCTGTTCGATGTGTTTCTCGAGGGACGCCCGGCGACGGGTGAATCAAGCCGCTATGCGCCCGGGGCAGAGGCCGTGCTGGTCGATACGCCCTGGGGGCCCTGGGGGCTGACGATCTGCTATGACCTGCGGTTTCCGCATCTCTACCGGGACTTCGCCAGACGGGATGCGACTGTGATGTTCGTTCCCTCGGCCTTCACCATCCCTACTGGCGAGGCCCATTGGGAAGTTCTTCTGCGCGCCCGTGCGATCGAGAACGGCGCCTTCGTGGTCGCGGCGGCGCAGGTTGGCAATCACGATGACGGGCGGCAAACCTGGGGTCACTCGCTGGTTGTGGATCCTTGGGGCAAGGTGATGGTCGACATGGGCGGGACGGATCCGGGGCTGGAAGTGATCGATCTGGACCTGGGACAGGTCAGACGCACGCGCGACCAGATCCCCTCGTTACGGAACCAACGCGACTATAAGCTGCGGCATATCACCGGCAGCAACTGAAACAGCACCTGGAGGGAATCTAATGAGGACAACACGCAGATCATTGCTCGCGAGCGCCGCAGCAATCGGTGCAGTGAGCGCCTTGATGCCATTTCGCGCTGTCGCTCAGACCCGACCCGATCTGGTGATCGCCGTCGACAACCTGTGGGAAACCATGGACCCCGTCATCGGAATCTCGACGTCGGGCGGGCGCGTGCATTGGAACCTCTTCGACACGCTGGTGCGCCGCAACCGCTGGGATGACCCCGACGGCACCGAGCTTGTGCCATGGCTGGCCACGAGCTGGGAGCGGACCAGCCCGACAATCTGGACGTTCCAGTTGCGAGACGGTGTGAAGTTCCACGACGGACATGTCATGGACGCCGAAGACGTGGCCTTCTCGATCTCGGAAAAGCGGCTTTGGGGAGAGGAGCCCGAAGCGCCCCGCGGCACCCGCTATGCCGCCGGCATCGTCCGTGTCGAGGCCACCGGGCCGCTGACCGTCGAGATCGAGACCGAGGCGCCCGACCCCTCGATTCCCTACCGCATGGTGACCCCTATCGGTTTCGTGCTGCCCAAGCATTATTATGAAGAAGCCGGCCGCGATGCCTTTGGACAAAAGCCGATGGGCACCGGCCCCTATAAGCTCGTGTCGTTCAATCCTTCGACGGAACTGGTGGCCGAGGCGTTCGACGACTATTGGAACGGCCCGATTCCGGCCCAGAGTCTGACCTTCAGGATCGTGCCCGAATTCTCGACCCGTTATGCCGGGCTGGCGGCGGGCGAGTTCGACGTGATCGTCAACATTCCCTCTGACCAGATCGAGGTGGTCCGATCCACGCCAGGCATCAAGGTTCTGGAGAAATCGATCGAGAACTATCCGATGTTCGCGTTCAACACGCTGAACACTGAGGATCTTCCGGACAACCCGTTGACCGATCCGAACCTGCGCAAGGCCATGGTCTCGGCCATCGACCGCGAGGGCATCACGCAGGCGCTTTGGGGCGATGCCACCTTCGTTCCGACGCCGTTCAACTTCCCCGAATACGGCGATTATTACGACCCCGACCGCAAGCGCGCCTATCCCTATGATCCCGAACGCGCCCGCGAGCTGCTGGAAATGTCTGATTATGACGGCGAGGAGCTGATCTGGCATATCGTCCGCGGCTTCTAT
This sequence comes from Paracoccus jeotgali, assembly GCF_002865605.1. NCBI lineage: Bacteria > Pseudomonadati > Pseudomonadota > Alphaproteobacteria > Rhodobacterales > Paracoccaceae > Paracoccus > Paracoccus jeotgali. The sequence continues at coordinate 20,170 of NZ_CP025585.1, read as the reverse complement.
CCGAACTACGAAGTCGCCGCCGAATTCATGGTTGAGCAGTGGCGTGACATCGGCATCAACGTCCGCATCCGGATCGTGGACAATTTCTCGCTGGCCTATGAGCGCCCGTTCCACCTGCTGAACATGTCGATGTCGAGCGAATTTTCCGGCGACCCCTACCGGCCGCTCTGGCTGGACTGGGGTCCGGATTCCAGCCGGACCACCGCTGCGCACAAGACCTGGGTGCCTTCGGATCGCTTCCTCGAGATCGGCGAACGCTTCGAGGATGCGCAGGACTTCGAAGCCCGCAAAGCCGCCTATCTTGAGCTGGTAGACGAGTGGGAGGACATCACGCCAGGTATGTATTTCTGGCGTAACGTCGTGAGCTTCGGCATCCGCGAGGATTTGAACTGGGACCCCGGCAACAGCGACGTCACGATCTTCGACAAGATGTTCATGGGCTAGATGCCGGCCCCCTCGCCTTCTCCCGTCCTGACGGTGCGCGATCTGACCATCGGATTGCCGTCAGGCGCGGACCGCGAATTGGCGGTCGCCGACATTGATCTGACGATCGCGCCGGGCGAGACGCTGTGCCTGGTCGGCGAAAGCGGGTCGGGAAAATCGGTGGTCGCACAGGCGATCATGGGAATGCTGGCTCCGGTCCTGCCGATGACCAGTGGCACCATCGCCCTGCAGGGCACGCAAAACCCGCCGCAACGCTCTGCCGCCTATAACGCCTTGCGCGGCCCTCGCGTGGCGATGGTGTTTCAGGACGCCGTATCAAGCCTGAACCCGATCCAGCGGATCGGCCGACAACTGGAAGAGATCCTGCAGGTTCATGGTGTTCCCAGGCAAGAGCGCCGCAAGCGGGTGATGGACATGCTGGCTGCGGTCTTGCTGCCCGATCCGGAACGCGCCTACCGGTCCTATCCGCATGAGATGTCCGGGGGCCAGGCACAGCGGGTGGTGATCGCCGGGGCGCTTCTGCTCAACCCGGCCCTGCTGATCGCGGACGAGCCGACCACAGCGCTCGACGTCACCACGCAGGCCGAGATTCTGGAGCTGATCGAGAAGCTGAAGGCGGATTTCAACACCGCGGTGCTTTTCATCACCCATGACTTTGGCGTCGTCGCCGATATCGCCGATCATGTCGTGGTGATGAAGGACGGCCGGATCGTCGAGGCGGGTTCCGCATCTGCCGTGCTGAAGAACCCCCAGCATGGCTATACCAAGCGGCTGCTCCGGGCCGCGGCGCTTGATACTCGTGCGCCCACGGCATCCGACGAAGATTTTATTCTCGACGTGCGCGACCTGTCGCTGACCTATCGGCGCGGCATGTTCTTCAACCGCACCGAAGTTGCCGCGGTGCGCGATGTGACCTTTGCTCTGCGCAAGGGGCAGACGCTGGCCGTGGTGGGGGAAAGCGGGTCGGGGAAATCATCGCTCGCCAAGTGCCTGCTCCGGCTTCAGGATGTCGACAGCGGAAGAATCCTGTTCAAGGGTCAGGATGTCACCACCCTTCAGGGCGTCGGATTGCGGAAATTCCGCTCCAAGGTGCAGGTTGTCCTGCAAGACCCCTTCGGTGCCCTCGACCCAAGGTTCAAGACCATCGACGCCGTGGCCGAGGGTCCGATCATCCACGGCATGCCAAAATCCGAAGCGCGCGCCCGCGCGATGGACATGCTCGAGCTGGTTGGCCTGACCCCACAGGCCGGAGAGCGTTATCCGCAGGAATTTTCGGGCGGCCAGCGTCAGCGTATCTGTATCGCGCGGGCTCTGGTGCTTGAGCCTGAGCTGCTGATCGCTGACGAGGCGGTCTCGGCCCTCGATGTGTCGATCCAGGTGCAGATCCTCGATCTTTTCGCCGATCTTCAGAAAAGGCTGGGCTTCTCGATGGTTTTCATCACCCACGATCTGCACGTGGCTGCGGCGATCTCTGACGAGGTGCTGGTCATGCAGCATGGTCGCGTCGTCGAACAGGGGGCCACAGCAGACGTGTTCGCCAATCCGCAAAAGCCCTATACAAGCGACCTTCTGCAGGCCGCGCCCGGACAGAAGCGGCTGCTGGTGGCATGATCGGGTTCATTCTTTCCAAGGTGGCCCGCGCGGTGATCACGCTTTTGGTGACGGTAACGCTGGTGTTCATCTTCATCCGCTTCTCGGGCGATCCGGCCGCCGCCCTCGCGCCGCCCGACGCGCCGCAGGCGGTGATCGAGCAATACCGCCGCGCTCTTGGCCTCGACCAGCCGATCTGGGTCCAGTATGCAGGCTATCTCGGCCGTATCGCCCAAGGCGATTTCGGATATTCGATCCATTCCGGCCGCCCCTCGCTCGAGATCTTCCTTGACCGGTTGCCCGCCACCCTGCGTCTGGGCAGCACGGCGCTTGTCATCGCACTGATCTCGGGGCTGACCTTTGGATCCATCGCGGCGTTGAACCGGGGGCGACCCATCGACAGGCTGGTCATGGGGTTTTCGGTCTTCGCCTTTGCCATGCCCAATTTTCTGTTCGGGCTTGTGATGATCCTGGTCGGCTCACTGGTCTTCAACGTCTATCTGGGCGGACAGGGGGCGACAGGATCATGGACCGGCTTGCTCGCACCTGCCCTGACGCTCGGGCTCGCCTCGATGGGCAGCTATGCAAGGTTCACCCGCTCTTCGCTTCTGGAAACCATCAACAAACCCTTCATGCTGGCCGCAGAAGCCCGCGGCATCCCCTATAAGCGCCGCCTGATCCGGCATGCCTTGCCCAATGCGGCCATTCCGCTTGTCACCCTGGTCGGCCTCTCAATTGGAAGTCTGATTGCCGGATCCGTCGTGACCGAGCAGGTCTTTGCCTGGCCCGGGGTCGGACAGCTGCTGGTCCGGTCGGTCGCGACCCGTGACATTGCCACGGTCCAGTTTCTTGTGCTGGCCATCGCCGCGACGATGATTGTCGCCAACCTTGTCGTCGATATGCTGTATCTGGTGATCGACCCGAGAATCCGGGCCCGCTGATGGCAGAGGTTACCACATACCGGCGCCCGCCAATGCCCATGGCCGTTCGCCTCTCTCTGGGCTTCATCACCCTCTTCGTGCTCTTCGCGCTTTTCGGACAGTGGCTATCGCCGCATGAGTTCCGCGCTACTTCGCTTCTCGACCGGCTGAAACCGCCGGTCGGCTTCGGCGGCACCTGGACCTATCCGCTTGGCACCGATGCACGGGGCCGCGACCTGCTGGTGCGGCTTGCGGTGGGGGCGCAGATCACCCTGGTCGTTGCGGTGGTCGGCACCTTGATCGGCGCGGTGCTCGGTTCGCTTCTGGGGGTGCTGGCGGCCGCCCGGCGCGGATTTGTCGAAACGGTTGTCATCGGGGCGGTCGATGTGCAGGCCTCGCTGCCGATCATCGTCGTGGCGCTTTTCGTGCTGGCCATGTTCGACAGCAGCTTTACCCTGTTCCTGCTGCTGATCGGCCTGACCGGGTGGGAGGTCTATGCCCGCCTCATGCGCGGCGCGGTGCTGGCGGCGAAGGAGCAGGGCTATGTCACCGCGGTGCGCGCGCTCGGGGCCTCACCCTACCGGATCTATCTGCGCCACATCCTGCCCAACGTGATCAGCGTGGCACTGGTCCAGTTCACCGTGAACCTGCCGCTCACCGTGCTGCTGGAAACCGCGCTGAGCTTTCTGGGTCTTGGGGTCCAATCGCCGCTGACCAGCCTGGGCCAGATCATGAGCGAGGGCCGCGACCGCCTGCTGACCGCCTGGTGGCTGACGCTGTTCCCCGGCACCATCATCTTCCTGCTTGCGCTTTCGATCAGCCTGGTGGGCGACTGGGTCCGCGACCGGTTCGACCCGACACTCAGAACCCAGAAGTGAAGGTCATCATGAATACCCCCCTGCCCCGCCCCCCGAAATACTTTCTCGGACCCGAGCCAGCACCGCTGGACGACGATCTGATCGCGCTTCTGGCGCAGCTCGAAACCACGATGTTCGGGCATATCCTTTATTGGGGATCGATGGACCGCGGCATTCAGGCCAGCCGCGGCTTTGCCCCGCGAACCGTGGGGCGCGCGCTGACCGTCCAGTGTCCGGCCGCGGATTCGACCATACTGCACCACGCCATCGGGCTGGCGAAGCAAGGTGACATCCTGGTCATCGACCGTTTGGGGGACGACAAATATGCCTGCCTGGGCGATGGGGTCGCCGCCGCGGCGCAAGAGGCCGGAATTGTCGGCGCGATTATCGATGGCCCCTGCACCGATGCCGACGAGATGGCCCGAATGCAGTTCCCGGTCTGGTGCCGCGGCACTGCGCCGGTGACGACGCGGCTTCTCGACATCGCTGGTCGGGTGCATGTTCCGGTGAGTTGCGGCGGCACAGCCGTCATGCCGGGCGCTGCCATTCTGGCCGATTCCGACGGTGTCTTTGCCCTGCCACCCGATGAAGCCCGCACCATGGCAGAGATTGCCCTGACCCGTGGCCAGATCGCACAGAAGCGCCGCGAGACCCGAGCGCCCGGTGTGGCGCTTGGCGCGGCAACCGGTGCGACCCGCCTGGTCGAAGCCGAGCTGGCACGCGATAATGGCAAGCCCTCGCAATAAAAGGGCGTGCTTGTGACCCGTTGTTTTGCTGGCGCGACGGTCGCCAGCGGCGGGAGTCTCGACCCAGCAGGAACCCCCTCCGGAACTGAAGAGATGACATGATGACCAGCCGCCCCTTCGCTTCCCTCTCGACCGGGCAGTTCCCGCCACTGCCCGACACCATGCAGGATGAATGGCAACGAAAGGCCATTACCATCCTGCAAGGTGACGCCCGCCGGTCAGCCGATACCCACCTCATCAAGCCAAGCTTTCCCGGCCTCGAGGGGATCTCGATCTACCTCAAGGATGAAAGCACGCACCCGACCGGCAGCCTGAAGCATCGCCTTGCCCGCTCGCTTGTGCTTTACGGCATCTGCAACGGCAAAATCCGGCAGGGCACGACCCTTGTCGAGGCCTCGTCCGGCTCTACCGCCGTGTCCGAGGCCTATTTCGCCGATCTGCTGGGATTGCCGTTCATTGCCGTGATGCCGCATTCGACCTCGCGCCAGAAGGTCGTCGAGATCGAGCAATGCGGCGGCAAGTGTTATTTCGTGGACAGTGCGGCCATGGTCTATGACACTGCCCAGAGGATCGCGCTGGAGACGGGCGGCCATTATCTCGACCAGTTCACCAATGCCGAGCGCGCCACAGATTGGCGCGGCAACAACAACATTGCCGAGAGTATCTTTCAGCAGATGGAGGGCGAGGAATTCCCCGTCCCCGACTGGGTCGTGATGAGCGCCGGCACCGGCGGCACCTCGGCGACGATCGGGCGCTATATCCGCTACCGCAACCTTTCGACCCGCCTTTGCGTCGTGGATGTCGAAAATTCCGCCTTCTATGATTGCTTCGTGAGCGGCGACCGGGATGTGACCTGTTCGCAAGGATCGCGGATCGAAGGCATCGGTCGGCCGCGCGTCGAACCTTCGTTCTTGCCCGATGTCATCGATCACATGATCCGGGTTCCCGACGCGGCCTCTATCGCGGCGATGCGGATCCTTTCCGATCGGATCTTCCGCCGTGTCGGCGGCTCGACGGGAACCAATTTCTTCGGCTTGTGCTGGATCGCCTCGAAAATGATCGAGGCCGGACAGGCAGGGTCATTGGTGTCGATCATCTGCGACAGCGGCGGGCGCTATGGTGACACCTACTACAGCGAAGATTGGGTTGCGTCACAGGGGCTCGACCTTGCCCCTTGGACAGACGCGCTCGAGCGGTTCCTCAACACCGGCAAGCTTGAGTTGCCAAGACGGCCGTCATGATTATTTTGCCGTTCCCCAACTTGGCCAGTTCGACGTGGCGAGCGAATGTGGCTTGGGGAGGCACCCCAGTAATTTTCGCGGTAGCAAGATGTTCTACTTGCGCACGGGCAGGGCAAGTATTTGCGTGTCTACGCAAATACGCTTTCATGCACCTACGCTGCTAAGGTATTCCGTAAGTGCGCGCTCCAGAATGTCCTGATGGGTTTCATCCGTTGTTGCCGCGTGCAGTCGCAGCCGACGATAGGTCTCACCGTCCAATGCGAGCGTCAGCCGCTTCTCCCCTACCCTTTTCTTCGGAATCGGTTTGACTGCAGAAGGCTCTCGCCCTGCCTCGCGCTCAGGAAAGACCGTATCAAGGGGTCTGGTGTCTGTGTTCAGTAGTTCGTCGAGCGTCACAGGTTTCTCAGCCATTCAAAGCCCCTTTCAAATACGACCAGACAGCCATGATTTCTGACGCCGCCTTGGCATCCGATGTCTCTGTCATACCCTGCCCCGTTGCTCCTGTCTCCGCGTAGCAACGCACTGAGCAACATCGACCGGCGCCACGTGTCCGCGCTAAGCCAAAACAGGTGCGCCTCCGTCGGTGATCCGAGCCCGCGGCGCTTGGGACAGCGCGAAGGCGAACGGCACACGGGCACGATTGAGGGATGCAATCGTAGCATCCACCGCACGAAGATCATCAGGGGGCGGTCGGACCGGGATGAGAACAAGGTCAGCGGCACCCAATGCCTCAGACAGCCATTCCCGGGCCGGGGGGGCGATGATGCAGAGATCCAAACGCGCCTTGGCGGCTGAAGGCGCGCCTGAGCGCCTCTGGTGCAGGATCTCTTTTAAGCATGGCCAGCATGTCGCCCTCGCGGCTCTCCCGCCAACCACGAAGCTGGCTGTGGGGTCCAAGGCTAGGCACAAAACTCGGCCGCCTTCACTTAGGCGGCCACGGTGAGGTTGCGGGGCAAGGATTATCTTACCTGAGTGCGGAGCTGGGTGTGGTCCTCTTAGGGGAAGCGCTTGACCGTTGCCTCCTTGATCGTTCGGTTCATCCGCTCGACTTGACCATTGATTTGGCTTTGTCAGGCGGTGCTCTATCCCGTTGCAGGTGGCGCGAGACATCGACAAAGCGGACCCATTTTTAGACTGATCTCTCCCTTATTATGCACTTAGTTACGTGTGCACAAATGCACTCTTGAATAAGTTCACCCCTGCACTATTCTCCGAACACTCGGCTTGCTTCATGCCGCTTCCAAAGCTCATTTATGGCATGTTCGATCAACTCTGAGTTGTTCATGTCTAAGCGCATTCGCAGGATGGCAACCCTTTCAAGAATCTGATCGCCCTTATCAAAGTAGGCTCCCAGATGCTTCTGCCCCGCCCTCGTTGATGCTGCCTTAGCACCCGGCCGCCCTGGAGAGGCTGAGTCAGAGGGGGCCTCATTGTGGTCGGTCTCAGGCTCCGCGGTCTTCATTGCCGCCAATAAAGGGTTTGTTTTTTTCATTGCCAGCCTCCCTAGCAGCCTACTGTTCAATATAACTAGTATGCATTTGTGCACAATTGCTCAATTGCCGAAATGCAGCTTTTTGTTTACCCATGCCCACAGGTTCGCCACTTCCTCGGCAGCCTTGCTGTTAGGGTCGATTTCCTGAACTGTCTGTCCGGAGGCGCTGGCGTCTCGGTGGATCTTCCTGCGGTGGAGGACTGCCGGCGCGGTTTCTGCACCCATCGTATCAATGACTTCTCTTGTATGGGCGACCTCCGCCAGACTGGTAGGATTGGCCATCGTGATCACAGCATAGGCTTGGCGTGAAAAGCCGCGGCACAGACGCAACGTGCGGGGCATCTGTTCCAAGGGCTCGATGTCGGGTGTCGTAGGTATTAGAACCAGATCGGCGACCTCGACCGCTGCTGGTGCCTCTGTAGAACGAGCAGGAGGCGTGTCAATAATTACGAGATCAGCCACGCCCCTTGCTTGGGCCAGCTTCTTCGGTAGCTCGTTCTCTGTCGCAAAAACTACGACTGGCATATCCGCTTTACGTCGCTCTGCCCACTGGCTCACGCTTTGCTGCGCATCCATGTCCAGGATGAGGACAGATAACCCGTCCCGACTTGCAGCGACTGCAAGAGAGCGTGCGAGAGTAGACTTACCGACGCCCCCTTTCTGCATAGCAATGGCAATTATCTGCATGGCTGCCTTTCTGCACACGTGCACATTTTCATTTACGGGTCTGTGATGTGACGTATTTAGGATGGATCGAAGATACCAAGGCAGGGGGGCTCAGGTTCAAATAAATCGCGCTGCTTGTCTTGTTGCGCCTCCCACTGAAGCTTTCGCTCTTCGATTGTCTTCATCCACCACGAAAGTCTCAACTTGGTGATCTTCCTGCCCTTCGTCTCAACAACGTCCACGCGGCATGAGAAGGGGGCTAGGGCATTCACTTCAGCGACGGCCGGTTCGATAGCCTTGCGTCGCAAAGCGGCAAAGGGGCCAAGTTTACCCTCAGGAACCCCTAGATAATCTCGCAGCTCCTCAGTCTCAAAATCGTTGTAGAAAATGTGCTTCAAGCCGATCCGCTTGGCAATTATCTCATAAAGAGCCATGCCATATTTAGTGCTGAAGCCATGCAAAATCTGCATTTCTAGACGGGCGAAGATCTGGCTGTCACGCAGGATGGGCAGCAGTTTGGGGTGCAGCTCATATGTAAGCATAGTAGCAATGCCGGGCCCAAACTTCTCGACATCGGTTGGACCTAAAAGGTGCACGTTGCGAGTGGAGCCATCCGACATTCGAACCCGAACCACTGTCTGCATCAGACTAAGGATCGACTCCGTCACACGATCATTGGAAGTATGGTTACCGCGCAGCTCCGAAAATGAAATTCGGTGCTCTCTGCCTTCGGCAGCCATTTCAGGACCAAACGCATTTGAAAGCAACTGGTTATAGATCCGACGAGCTGCCAGTGTGATCTTCTCGCCGCCACGGACCTCGATCAATTCTGCCGGTTTGATAACCTCTCCACGGCGCTGGAACGCGTGGAGGGTTCCCCGCGTGCTATCGTGACTTTTAGGGCGAGGTGCGTCTTGCATACATGGTGACCTATACTGCCTAGCGGTCACGTTAGGCTAAAACTGCACTTGTTTGGAAGGCAGAAGCTAAGTTTTCTGCATGAGGCTACCGTTAAACACGCAGCGTCGCCCCAAAAGTCACCTTACCTCGCCCCAAAAGTCGCTTATCCTCGCCCCAAAAGTCACCTTACCTCGCCCAAAAGGTCAGCCTAGCTCCTTATTTTCTTTATCGATCAGTAACTTACTCGCGCATAAAAAGGAAGAAATAAGAAAATAACAAAAGGAGACGTTGTCCGAAACGACAAGGACGAGGCACGGGCATCGAAATAACCGAAGGTCATACTCGCTCGCCGGGCGCCTCGGCTATACTCAGTCGACCAAGCCGCTTCCTAGGTTATAGAACGTGACGTTGCCCCCTCTGCCTAATCCAGTTTGAGGTAGACTCTGGCCTAACCGAAAGGACCAGAGATGAAGCGCAGCAGGTTCACCGAGGATCAGATCATCGGCATTCTGAAGGAGCACGAGGCGGGGATTTCCGTTGCCGATCTTTGCCGTAAGCACGGCGTCAGCGATGCGACCGTTTACAAGTGGAAAGCCAAGTATGGCGGCATGGATGTCAGCGAGGCGAAGCGTCTGAAGGCGCTTGAGGATGAGAACGGCAGGCTGAAGAAGCTGCTGGCCGACTCCATGCTCGACAATTCGGCCTTGAAGGATCTGCTCGGAAAAAAGTGGTGACGCCCGCCGCGAAGCGGCAAGCGGTCGCGCATCTAGTGGCAAGTCACGAGATGAGCGAACGGCGGGCGTGCCGGGTGATCGGCTGTTGCCGGATGACCATGCGGTATGAGGTGGTCCGCCAAGACGACCCTGTGCTGCGCGAGCGGCTGAAAGAATTGGCAAAGGTCCGGCGCCGGTTCGGGTATCGTCGGTTGCATGTCTTCCTGCGGCGCGAGGGCCACGAGGTCAACCACAAGCGCCTGTTTCGCATCTACCGCGAAGAGCAGTTGCATGTCCGTCGCCGGGGCGGGCGCAAGCGGGCCATGGGCACACGGGCCCCGATGGTGCTGCCTTTGCTGCCAAACCAGCGCTGGTCGCTGGACTTCGTGTCAGACCAGCTGACCGATGGCCGCCGGTTCCGGATCATGACCGTGGTCGATGACTGCACGCGGGAATGCTTGGCGCTGATCGCGGACACGTCGCTCTCGGGGGCAAGGGTGGCGCGGGAACTGGCGACGCTGTTCGACACCCGCGGCAAGCCTCAGACGGTGGTCAGTGACAATGGAACCGAGTTCACCTCGAATGCGATCCTCAAATTCGTGGATGACCGCAAGTTTGACTGGCATTACATCGCGCCCGGAAAGCCGACCCAGAATGCCTTCATCGAAAGCTTCAACGGTCGCCTGCGAGACGAACTCTTGAACGAAACGCTGTTCCCGTCCCTGCACCATGCCCGCGCAACGCTGGTCGCCTGGCGCACGGACTACAACACCGAACGCCCCCACTCCCGCCTCAGCTGGCAGACCCCAGCCGAGTTTGCCGAAACCTTCACCCCCGCAACGGGGCCTGACGCTGCGCAATCCGCAAAGCTCCGCGCCAGCCCCCGTTGCCCAACCCGCCCAAATGGGCAAAACTCAGTCCCGGAGTCTCGCTCACGCTGGATAAAAGTTGGGGGCAACGTCAAACGCATGCCCGGTCTCGCATGACCTGCCACGGGATTTTTCCTCCACCGTTGATTAGAGTCCCAATCTGAGGACGGACAATGAAGCGAACGAGATTCACAGACGAGCAGATGCTGGATCTGGCTGCGATGAAGGATCTAGTTTCAAAAAAGTGGTAGGGCCCGCGGTGAAGCGTGAAGCCGTCGCGTATCTTCGGGCCGAGGTGCTGCGCGGTCGATTACGGGACCTAGCCAACGAGCGCCGGCGGTTCGGTTGCCGGCGCCTGTTCGTGCTGCTGCGCCGCGAGGGTGAGCCCTCGGGGATCAACCGTATCTATCGGCTCTACCGCGAGGAGGGGCTGACGGTGCGCAAGCGAAAGGCCCGGCGCAAGGCGGTCGGAACACGAGCCCGATCCCGGTCGAGGCGCGGCCCAATGCGCGCTGGTCGCTGGATTTCGTCCATGACCAGTTCGCCAACGGCCAGCGCTTCCGGGTTCTCAACGTGGTCGACGACGTCGCCCGTGAATGTCTCGCTGCGATCCCGGACACCTCGATCTCAGGGCGTCGTGTCGCCCGGAACTGACGGCCCTGATCGAGCGCCATGGCAGGCCTGGAATGATCGTCTCTGACAACGACACGGAGCTGGCCAGTAACGCGATCTTAACCTTCGCCGCCACCCACCAGATCGAATGGCACTACATCGCGCCGGGAAAGCCCATGCAGAACGGTTTCGTCGAAAGCTTCAACGGTCGGATGTGCGATTAACTGCTCAATGAGACCATGTTTCGCAACCTGGCCCATGCGCGGATCGTGATCAACGCCTGGACCAAAGATTATAACAACGAGCGCCCGCATTCTGCCTTGGATTACCAGACCCCGGCCGACTATGCGCGGACCCTGACCACCGCAATCGCCCGCCCCGCTGCGCGAGATGAAAGCTCCGCGCGTCGGGCGATTGCTCAACCTGCGCCAACCGGCGTAAACATCAACCGGGCTCCGGTCGCGGCTGGATGAACAATCAGTGGCAGGTCACGCATGATACGCTACACGCTTCTCTCACACCCCTGCTTAAAATCCAGGCCCGTCCCAGTCCTCCTCCTCGTTCGGGGAACTTGCCGGGTCAGGCGCTTCGAGAGGAGGGTCCCTCACGAGCGCTTCCGTCCCATGTGCCAATGCTCCCAAGACCGGCCCAGCATCAGATGACGCTCTAGGGTCGCAAATTTCTGCTTCGCCGGGATCTGCTGCTAGCACGCTCTGTCCTGGGTGCCGTGCGGGTTCCAGGGCCACCTTGGCCGGCCTCGCCACCTTCACTCGCAGATCAGATTTCGGCCGCGTGACTGGCTGCGGCCGCCGCTTCGGCTCAGGGTACTCCGCCTGGTAATCTGCGATGAATGCATCGGCCTCCGCCCCGGCCACACGCCTGCGCAGCGAGGTCGCCGCGACCTCGGCCGCACTGCCGTCTGCGAAACGGACCGAGAGGGCAGGCTGGTCGCGGTGCCTCAGCAGCCGCCAACCCGGTAGGCGCCGGCGCAGGTGCCGGAGAGTGCGGCGCAGGAGCTCGGCGAGGGTCAGGCGAGGGGGGTGCCCAACTGCGTGCAGATTGCGGCGAGCATCTTGTCCTGACTTTGCAGCCGGTCGTTCAGAGCGGTGATCTCTTTCTTCAGCGCCTCGCGCTCCTGCCGCTGCGCGGTGACTTCCTTCTCGATTATGATCAGCACGTTGACCAACCGCTGCCCCAGATCCTGCTGCTCGGGGTTGGGCTTGTTCAGCAGGTCCAGCAGCAGGTTGGTGATGCGATCCAGCTTCTGGTCGTGACGCAGCTGACCGCTCAGCAGGGTCTCGCCCTCCTTGGGCAGGCGAAGGGGGGTGGCTGACGAATGCAGGTCCATCGAAGATCTCCATGATTTGGTTTTGATAGGGCAGAAGCTGGCGCAGGATATGGTTGAGCGCGAGCTGGCCCTGGGCCGGGATGAGGGCGGCGGCATGGGCGAGACGTTTGAGGATCTCAGGGGCCTCCCAACCGGGACCGAGGGTGCGGCCGGAGAGGCTGCCGTGTGGTGAGGTCCACCGGGTGGCGCGTGCATCGCTCTGATAGCCGCCGGGCAGGGCGCGCATGCGGGCATTCAACTCGGCCAGCGAGGTGGGCTGGGTCGGGAACGCCGCCGCGAGGTCGGCATGGAGCCGCTTGGCCGGCGCCGATTTCAGCCGCCGCGCGGGCTGAACCGGACGCAGCGACGGGATCGCCGGATCATAATACGCGGGCAGCTCAAGCCCGAGCCGCACGGCAAGCTGCTGATGCAGGAGGTCGGTCTGGGCGCGGGTATTCGCCAGTTCGACCGGCACACCGCGAAAATCACAGCCGGCCAGGACAATGTGGACATGATCGCAGTCGGTGTCGGTGTGGCGCGTGGCAAACCAGCCGTGCGCGTGGGGATCGACGGTCAGGCCTGCCAGCGTCGTCATCACGATGCGCAGCCACAACTCATCGTCTGCACGCAGCCCCTTCGGCAGCGAGAGCGTCACATGGACTGCCGGCCTGCCGCGACTGAGGGCCTTGACGTGGTCTACCATCCGGTCGGGCTTGAGGATGGGCAAGGTGCCGCCCAGGGGCTCGGCGCCGTCGCGCAGCGCATACTCGATGCAGATCTCGGGCCTGGCATGGGCCTTGACGATGGGGCGCATCAGTCCGCCCTCCCGCGCGGCAGCTGCGTCAGCAGCTGATCGAGAGCTGCGAGCAGGAGATCGCCGTGCTTCGGCGAGATGCGCAGCTCTTTCTGGCGCATGTCGCGCAGCAGGGTGTTGCAGATCAGCAGGGTCTGCCCGAGCGCCTGCGCCGTGGACGTATCCGTGCGGGCGCTCTCGGCGATGACAAGGTCACGCAGATGCCGCGCGACGGGATAGCCCCGGGCCTCCGCTGCCGCCTGCAAGGCGGCGAGTTCGTCGTCATCGAGCCGCAGCTTGATGATATTGTCGCGGGTCCCGCCGCTGAGCCGACCGGGCGGACGGGGGCGGGCAGGGAGGGGGCAGGCTTGGTCATGCGTCGTGTTCGTCTTCGTCTCTGTCTGGCGTGGTTCTTCGCTCTCGGAGCAGGATCGAGAGCTCGACCGGGGTTCTCCCCAACGGCATGCTCCGCGGCAGCGACGAAAATCCAAAGCCATAAAAATCAGAGAAGACTCTGCGGAAGAAGGTCAGGCGCTGTCCTGCCGCTGTCCTGTAATCACGCGGACCGGCGGAGGACGGACAGACAGCCCCGCCTGCGCGCGTGCTGCGTGATCCGGAAGATCGAATGATGATACATTACCGATTAGTTTTTGGTATCAGGAATACCGGTCTGCCTCGCTCCCCTGGCGGAGCGATTACCCCCGGACTAGGCCCCTCTCTGAGGCCAGGGTCGGGTTGGATTATGGTGGGCTGCGGGGGTCGGTGCCGCCGTCGCGGACCTGCCATGCTTCCGGCTCGTTCCGAGTTGGACGGCGAGGTCCAGCAACCCGTCACCCCGGTCGCGCGGGATCGCCGCCCGCCCGGGTTCCTCGAGAGGCCAGAAAGGGCGCGCGAGGCCGCTCGTTTCCGACGCCGACGGCCGCCGCACAAGTGGTTCGCGCCGGCGAGGAAACCGGCGCGCCGCTGCTTTGCGGGGGGCGGATTTTGGCAAATCGGGCCCCCTCTTAGGTTCTATGCCGGATTATCCATTATTATCAAATAGATGAACATCGAGCCCAGAACCCCAATTTCGATAGATGGATAGTAGTCTCGCGGAGCCGTATTCCGGCACATGTATAGTAGCTGGAATAGGGCGCCGGGACAGGAGCGGGTCAGCGGCGTGGACCGAGGCAGGCTGGGGGCGCGGTTCCGGTCCGGATCAGGTGATCTTTGAGAGTCGGTCGCGCCCAAACCTGCCCCTGATCTTCTCCTCAACACCCGGCTGATCTCCCTCGCATGAGCGGGTCATTCGCGCCTGCCGATGCCGGCACGAGCGCGTGGAGGAGGGCCGGCGTCTGATACATTGCCGATACGTTTTTGATGCATTGATGGTATCGTAAATAAATCTGATTTGTTTACGATACGTGAAATATTAACGATGCATTGATGGTATCACCAAGACCACCGGGAGAGCCATCACGCCCGCCCCATCGCAGGCTCTGGCTGAGGCTGGCAGGAGCCGTTCCTGCCCCCCCCCCCCTGCGGTCCCGACGGGCGCGCCGCAGCGCTGGTGCGGGCGGGCATGAGGCGGGTCGTCTGCCTCACGACGGGGTCTGGCGAAGCTCCGAGAGGGCCTCGAAGAGGCTGTGAGTGGGATGCGCCCGCAGCTGCGCAATCACACTGACAGGAAGACAGTGCCGCTCGCGGCGCTCTGCGGTGAAGAAGACGCATTCCTCGGGCAGGATGACGAGAGCCGCGAGGTCGTAGTCGCATCTCTCGTAAGGGCGGGTGCCCAGGGGGTTGTTGCGGTAGCCCTTGGACATGGTGAAGCGATAGGCGCCCTTATAGGGCCGGGTCGTGGCCTTGACCTGCACGCGCAGCAAACGGTTCTGCCAGACCATCATCAGATCATGGTGCAGATGATCGGGCGGCTGCAGGACGGTGAAGCCGATGCGGATCAGCTTCGACATGACCAGGAGCTCTCCGGACAGGCCGATCTCCCTTGCGTGTCGGGAAATCACCTGCGGCTCGACCTCGGGATAGGCCCTGAGCGGGTCATGCCCGGTGTCGGGACCGCCGTCCCAGAGGTGAGAGCCCGGCAGGGTCAGTTGGCGGGCCATCAGCGCAGGAGCCCAAGTGCGGCAACGCCGGCAAGCGGAAGAGATGCGGGCCGCGATGTGCGGCTGGAATGGCGGCAGAACATGGCGTCTCCCTCGCAGGGCAGGCGACAGCATCCCGGGCCGATCCCGATCCAACAGGACTGGCATCCGGTCAGAGCGGAGACCGGGGCACGGGACATGCGGGATCAGCCCGAGGAAGCGCCCGGGCAGATCTGCGATGCTGTCAGGGAGGGATCAGGCGGCTTTCGCCGGCAGCGATCCGGACGCGGCAGCGCCGTCAGCGCTTGCCACAGCCCGCAGGCGCGCGACGCGCTGCCGGTAGCGGGGCAGCTCGGCCATCAGGTCGATGCCGCGCGCAGCGCGACGGAGCAGTGTCATCACGCCCGCCATTCCCGCGCCGGAGGGAGGCACACTAAACCGCAAGGCATCTTCCGCATCACAGCCCGGCTCCTCAGAGGAGATCAGCCCCTCCAGAACCGCCGCCATGCGCTGAAGCAGGATCTCGTGGGCCGAGGCCGGCGCGGTCCGCGCGATCTCGGCCAGATGCCCGACGAGGCGGGCGCGGGCGAGGATGGCCTCCTGCTCCCATGCCTGCTGCTCACCGACCTCCAGGTCAGCCGGGCACCCACGCTCGGCCACCAGATGCGTGGTCAGCGCCGCAAGCAGGTGCGAAAAAAGAAAGGTGAGAGGGGTCTGCGCAAACGGCAGGGTTTTCGTCACGCAGAGCGGCGTGGTAGGCGTGGCATCAGCCATGATCGGTCTCCTCGACTAGATCGGTCCGTGGTCAGGGGCCTCGAGGTGTCCAACCACCTTGGGTCCCGCTTGCTGTTGTTAGCAATCAGCAGTATCCTCTAGCTAGACCTGCTTGTCAACAAGAGAATGCTAACAATGTCAGATGAGCCAGAAAAACGCTCGGCACCGCTCGGCCTCAGGGTCCTGCCGTCGCTCAAATCAGCTTTGGAACAAGCGGCCAAGGATGACCGACGGTCCGTGGCGGCCATGGCTGAACTGATCCTCACCGACTGGCTTGAGGAAAAGGGATATCTGAGCAGACGTTGAAACGCCCACAGCTTGTCGCGCATCACCCACCCGAGAAAAAAGGGCGCCAAGGCATATCATCATGAACGACGAGAGGATCCGAGGTCTGACATGGTCAAAAGCCTGACGCGACAGGCGAACTGGCGCCGCGCGAACCTGCGCAAATACGACGCCCATCTGGCCGTGCAGCGGGCGTTGAACGCTGGCGTGCTGCAGAAGGAATGCTGCGAGGTGTGCGGCAAGGCGGATGTCGATGCTCACCATGATCATTATGACCAGCCGCTGAATGTCCGCTGGCTGTGCCGCCGACACCACGTCAGACTGCACCAGTTCGGCGAGGACATGTTTCCGCTGTGCAAGTAGGTGATATAGGCCTTCTTGACCCAGTCGTTCAGGGTTTGCGGCGTGCAGCCGATCTGCGCCGCGATCAACATCACCGCCTGCCAGCGCGACGTATGCTGACCCTCGGTCTCGAGAACCAACCGCACCGCGCGCTCGCGCACCTCAAGAGAAAGCTTGTTCGTGGTTTTGCTCATGATGCCCCAGCCTACTCAAGAACTGGAGTCTCCGGCAAACCCGGTGCGGTTCAGATGAACGTGGGTGTCACAGCGCTAGTTGAGGCCAAGCAGGATAACTTCAGCGGAAACGGGGGCTCTTCAGCAGAGTTTCCGCTCAGATCCTCCGAAGAGCTGTTACACAGTTGGTATCGGCTGCTATGGGACCGACACCATAAACAGCGAAGGTTGCGTCATGAGGGTTCTGGTTACCGGCTCGGCCGGGTTCATCGGCTATCATTTGTCCGATTTGTTGCTGGCCGAGGGCCATGAGGTCGTCGGCCTGGACAGCCACAACGACTACTACGACCCGGCGCTGAAGGCCGCGCGCGAGGCGCGCCTGAGCGGACGCGACGGCTTTACGCCAGTGCGCGGCAAGGTCGAGACGCCGGGCCTGCTGGCGGAACTGTTCGCCCGCCACCGGCCCGAGGCGGTGGTCCATCTGGCCGCGCAGGCCGGGGTCCGCTATTCGATCGAGAACCCGCGCGCCTATGTCGAGGCCAATCTGCTGGGCAGTTTCGAACTGCTTGAGGCCGCGCGCGCCCATCCGCCGCGCCACCTGCTGATGGCCTCGACCAGCTCGGTCTATGGCGCCAACACCGAGATGCCCTATCGCGAGACGGACAAGGCCGACAGCCAGATGTCCTTCTATGCCGCGACCAAGAAATCGAACGAGGCGATGGCGCATAGCTATGCCCATCTGTTCGACATTCCCACGACGATGTTCAGGTTCTTTACCGTCTATGGCCCCTGGGGGCGGCCGGACATGGCGCCTTACCTGTTCACCAGCGCGATCCTGGACGGGCGACCGATCAAGGTCTTCAATCATGGCGATATGCGGCGCGATTTCACCTATGTCAGCGATCTGGTGCGGGCGATCCGGCTGCTGATCGACGCCGCGCCCGGCCGCCCGGCGACGCCGGATCAGATCGAGCCGGCGACAGCCTCTCGCCCGTCGCGCCGTGGCGGTGGTCAATATCGGCAATGGCGATTCGGTCCCGCTGCCCGAATTCATCGCCGCGATCGAGGCCGCGTCGAACCGGCAGGCGATCCGCGAACTGCTGCCGATGCAGCCCGGCGATGTGCCCGCGACCTGGGCCGATACCGCGCTGCTGCGGCGCTTGACGGGATACGCGCCGCAGACTTCGGTTCAGGAGGGCGCACGCACCTATGTGGCGTGGTTCCGGGAATATTATGGGTGGGGTAATAGGCTGGAAAAAACGCATCTGCCCTAAAAGAGCACGTTCGCTAGTGCGATGGCTGAAAAGCATTCGAGAAAATTAGGGAACAACCTCGATCTCAGCGCCACGCTGGACCCTGAGCAGGCTTATCCGGGCGCGGAATATGTCGTGGTCTCCACGCCGACCAATTACGACCCGCGCAGCAACCGTTTTGACACCTCGACGGTCGAACGTGTGCTGACCGACATCCACCGCATCAACCCCGACGCGGTGGCGATCATCAAATCGACCATCCCCGTCGGTTTCGTCGACCGCATGCGCGAGGAACTGGACTGGCCGAACATCATCTTTTCGCCCGAGTTCCTGCGCGAGGGGCAGGCGCTGCACGACAACCTGCACCCGTCCCGCATCGTCGTGGGCGAGCGGTCCGAGCGCGGCCGCCGCTTTGCCGATCTGCTGGTGCAGGGCGCGATCCGCAAGGACATGCCGGTGCGCTTCTGCGGCTCGGTCGAGGCCGAGGCGATCAAGCTGTTCTCGAACACCTATCTTGCCCTGCGCGTCGCCTATTTCAACGAACTCGACAGCTATGCGCTGGCCCATGGCCTGAACTCGCGCGAGATCATCGAAGGCGTCTGCCTCGACCCCCGGATCGGGGACCATTACAACAATCCCAGCTTCGGTTACGGCGGCTATTGCCTGCCCAAGGACACCAAGCAACTGCTGGCCAATTACGACCAGATCCCGCAGAACCTGATCTCGGCCATCGTTGAATCCAACCGCACCCGCAAGGATTTCGTCTCGGACCAGATCGTGGCGCGCAAGCCTTCGGTGGTCGGCGTCTATCGGCTGGTGATGAAGGCCGGTTCGGACAATTTCCGCGACAGCTCGGTGCAGGGCATCATGAAGCGGATCAAGGCCAAGGGGATCGAGGTCATCGTCTATGAACCGGTGCTGGACGAGGATCTGTTCTATAACAGCCGCGTCGTCCGCGATCTGGAGGCATTCAGGGCCGAAAGCGACCTGATCCTCGCCAACCGGCAGGCGCCGGAGCTTTCGGACGCGGTGGAAAAAGTCTATACTTGCGACCTCTTCGGCATCGATTGATGATAAAATAGCCTTGAGCGTCTTGAACTTAGCTCTAGAACTAGTTCCGGCTGATGACAGTGGAGGAAATGTTGGGAGGAATTGAGGAGAATGGCAAGAGGATCATAATCGGCTTAGGATCTGGTCGATGCGGAACAATGTCGCTAGCCAAACTAATTAATGCGCAGACAAATTCCGTTTGTTTTCATGAACTAAATCCATCCGGCATGTCGTGGTGCGGGGCAGAGTATACAGTCCTATCTCTCCTGCGCGACTTCACCGCTATTATCGAAGGCGAAGAGAGAGCCATAACTGCTGACTTGGTATCGCCAGATCGCCTCTCGATAATGCCTCGGCTCCTAGAACTGCAAAATGTAGATGTATTGGGAGATGTAGCAAGTTACTATTTGCCTTACGTAGAGTTAGTTATCAGTAGAGCACCTGCCGCTAGATTTCCTTGCATGAGGCGAGACAAAAAAGAAACTATTGATAGTTTCGTTAATAAGCTCTCAGAGTTGCCTAATGAAAAACCTAGAAATCCTTGGGCGTGCCTGGAGGACAGGCGTTGGAGGCATGACCCCATCTGGGATCGGTGTTTTCCGAAGACCTCTAAGGTAAATGGTGAGGATCTGGCAGAATATATAGGAGAGTATTATGATGAATACTATAGAGAAGCCGAAATAGTCGAGAGGGAACACCGAGAGAACTTTAGAATCTTTGATACTAACGATCTTAACAGCAATGAGGGGCGCTCAGAAATTCTGAACTTTTGCCTGCCCGACGCCGATCATAAGAATTTTCATGTCCATAAGAACAAGAGGAAGTCTCATTAGTCTGGGGTCTCCAAGTGAAGGCGCCTGACTAACGCTCCCTTCAACGTTCAGTTTATCCCCTCCACCCCTTCATCTGCAGCCACTAGTTTTCCCACAGCACCCATAGCGGACAGCCGCTGGGGTGGATCACTTAACCACCGTAGAGCCACCGGTCAGCATGCAGGCAGTCGCCTGAACAATCTGAAGGTCTCTCTTAGGATCTGTAGGGGCTC
>NZ_CP025584.1 GCF_002865605.1 Paracoccus jeotgali | reverse complement strand
CACGCCACCGCGGCAGAGGCAGTGGTGCGCAGGCTGAAGAGACGGTGCCGCGGGGCGGCTTGCGCAAGAAGGACAGACATGAACCTCGAATATGATGCACAAGAGTTGGAATTTCGGTCAGAGGTGCGATCGTTCATCGATTTGAACCTTCCGGACGATCTTCGGGCCAAGGTTTTGAACCACAAACGCCTAAGCCGCGAGGATTATCGAAAATGGCATACGATCCTGCATCGGCGGGGATGGGTTGCGCCCAATTGGCCCCGTGAATATGGCGGTGCGGCCTGGACGCCGGTGCAACGTCATATCTGGGAAGAGGAAACGACCCGCGCGGGTGCGCCGAACATCATTAGCTTCGGCATCAACATGATCGGCCCGGTGCTAATGGAGTTCGGCAATGCTGCGCAGAAGGATTATTACCTTCCGCGTATCCTGAGCTGTGAAGACTGGTGGTGTCAGGGCTATTCCGAACCGGGCGCGGGGTCCGACCTGGCCTCACTAAAGACATCCGCCAAGCGCGTCGAGGATGAAAGCGGCGCATATTATTTGGTGAATGGTCAGAAGACATGGACCACGCTGGCACAGCACGCGGACATGATCTTCTGCCTGGTGCGGACCGACAATTCGGGACGCAAGCAGCAGGGCATCTCGTTCCTACTGATCGACATGAGATCGCCTGGGATCACCGTCCGCCCGATCATCACGCTGGACGAGGACCACGAGGTAAATGAAGTCTTTTTCGACGACGTGAGGGTTCCCGCTGAGAACCTTGTCGGTGAGGAAAACCGCGGTTGGACTTATGCCAAATATCTGCTCAGCCACGAACGCAGCAACGTGGCCGAGGTGGGCCGATCCAAGCGTGAGCTCGCCTTTCTTAAGCGCTTGGCAATGGCGACACCTAGCGGCGACGGGTCGGTGCTGGAAGATCCACTGTTCGCACGCAAGGTCGCGCTGCTCGAGGCCGAGCTGATGGCCCTTGAGATCACCAATCTGCGGGTTGTGTCGGCCGATCACGGCAATTCCGAACCGGGTCCAGAGGTGTCGATGCTCAAGATTGTCGGCACCGAAGTGCAGCAGCGGTTGACGGAGCTGATGGTCGAGGCGGTGGGGCCCTACGGACTGCCGCTGGATGTGGATTTTCTTGAGGGAAGGCGCGAGGCGTCCGTAACCGGCCACGATGCGGCGGCGCCGCTCACAGCGCATTACCTTAACTTCCGCAAGGCGTCGATCTACGGCGGATCGAACGAGATACAGAAGAACATTATCAACCGCATGATATTGGGGCTTTGAAGTTACATGGATTTTACATCAACCGAGGAGCAGACGCAGCTTTCTGAAACGCTCGGGCGCTGGACCGACAAGGAATACGGGTTCGAGCGGCGACGCGACATCATCGGATCGCTTGACGGAGTAAGCGCGCAAGCATGGGCCGGGTTGAGCGATCTGGGGTTGCTTGCGCTGCCAGTACCAGAAGCGTTGGACGGGTTCGGCGCCAGCGGCGCGGACATGTTCGTCGTGATGCAGGCGCTGGGTAAAGCCCTTCTTGTCGAACCCTACATGGCCACCGTCTGCGGAGTCGAATTTCTAAAACATGACGAAGGTCGCTTCGCCGACTTGCTTGGCGGGGCGGCGGCCGGCACTGTCCGCCTTGCCTGCGCCATGGGCGAAGAACAATCGCGGTTCGACCGGTTCGACGTGGCGACCACCGTCCGCACCGATGGCGACCAACACGTACTGAACGGACGCAAGACCGTCGTTATTCATGGTGCCCAAGCCGATCACCTGATCGTGTCGGCGCGCGTTACGGGTGACCGACGGGATCATGAGGGCATTTCGCTGTTCGTCGTGCCGGGAAATGCTAACGGTCTTTCCCGCACCGATTACCGCACCATCGACGGGATGCGGGCTGCCGATGTCGACCTCGCCAATGTGCGCGTGCCCGATGCCGCACGGATCGGAGCGTCGGGTGAGGCATGGCCGATCATTGACGCGGTCTCGGATTACTCTTGCGCGCTGATCTGCGCCGAGGCAGTAGGGATCATGCAGGCCGTCATGGAAACGACGCTTGACTATCTAAAGACCCGCCGGCAGTTCGATCAGCCGATTGGGGCATTTCAGTCCCTGCAGCACCGCATGGCCGACATTTTTATCGAGGTCGAGCAGGCGCGCTCGATGGCGATGCTTGCGGCCAGCGTTTCCAAGTCGGAAGATGCAGCGAAACGCCGGCACGCAGTTTCAGGCGCGATGATCCGCGTTGGGCAGGCGGCAAGGCGCGTCGGTGAGGAAGCGATTCAGTTGCATGGTGGGATCGGCATGACCAACGAGATGAAGGTTGCGCACTACTTCAAGCGGCTGACCACCTTCGGCGCGGTTGACGGCGACGTCGATTATCACGTCACACGCTTCACCTCTCAGCCCGGATTCTGCTATCCGGACTGAGACGTCGGCCAGCGGTGTGACTAGTAAATAGCCTTCCTTGAACTCGGCTTCGTTGGTTTTGCTAGGCTCGGATTTGTCATTACAGGGTTACGTCGCGTGGCGGCGTTCGCTCAAGCCATACGGAGACGGAACGACAATGGCCAAACGCACAACGACGACCGCCGCGAGACGACGCACCGCGCGCAAGGCAGAAAATCACGAGGCAAAGCGAAACCAGATCCTTGAAGTCGCTGGGGCGATGTTCTTCCGCCAGGGCTATGCAAATACCAGCATCGACGAGATCGCGCTGGAACTTGGCGTCAGAAAGCCCTTCATCTACTATTATTTCAAGGACAAGCTGAGCATCTTTGAAACGCTGTGCGTTGAATCGTCTCACTTCACCTGCAAGGCGTTTCAAGACACCGCTAAGCTGGGGCTGAGTGCGTCGGACCGACTGACGAACGGGCTGCACGAATTAATCCTGCGCTATCTGCAGACGTTCGCCGGCGGTGCTCTTTATTACAAAGAACCGAGCCTCTTGACGGGCGAGGCCGCGCGGATTGTGCGCGAGAATGCCTTGCTGTTGCACGCCGACATGTTGGAGGTGCTTGAGGAAGGGCGCCGTTCAGGCGAATTCGACTTTGACGACACCAAGCTGACCGCCTTGCTGATCGGCGGGGCCATCGGGTTCATGTTCCACTGGTACCGTCCCGACAGTAAACTTTCGCCGACGAAACTTGCCAACTACATGGTGGAAAACCTGATGAAGATCGTCACCGCTCAGGCAGGTGCCGCTGCTGCGCAGCCCAAGGTGGGGTAGGGTCAAGGGCCGATTTCCGCGATCCCGTTCGACAGGATGGTGCGGCCCGTGCCATCGACCACGTCGAAGGCTACCCGGCGCATGGTCGGCCCATCGGTCACGTTGTGGCGCAAGAAAAGCGACGCGCCCACCAGCGCTTGCCCGCTCATCCGCGCGCCAAGACGCTTCAGCCGGGTCGGATCGCAGTCGGCGAAACGGCGAACTATTTCAAGTCCCGCCGCCCCCCAGCTGCACGAGCCATGCAGCAGCGTATCGTCAAGCCTGGCCTGGCGCGCAGCGCTGCGTTCGGTGTGGATCGGGTTCCAGATATCGGCGGCTTCGGTATACAGATGCGGCAGTGTACGCGTGACCTCAAGAATTGGCGCGGTCCCAGAGACCAGATCGCCGCTCGGAGTGGGCGCTGCAGGGGGTTCAGCGATGCTACGATCGGGCCCGTCCACCTTGTCGCCAAGGAAGATGCCGCAAAACCAGCTTTCGGCCACCGCCTCGTCAGTGTTGCGGATGGTGGTCTTCAGCCGCACCGCGATATAGGCGCCAATGCGGGTCTGCCGCAGCGCGCAGATCCTGCCGCGCGTGACAAGATGCACGCCAGGGCGAAGAGGCGCAAACACCGTCGAGTCCTGCTGGACGTGGATGCAGCGCCACATCTGAGCATCGTCCGCGCCAAGGATGGCTCGATAGGGCGCACCGTTCATCACCTGCCACTCGGGCGAAATTACGTAGCTCGGCAGGCCCAGGATGCCGCCCTCGCGCAGATCGTTCAGGTAGACATCCTCGGTCGCGCCAAGCGACGCAGCATAGCTCATCAACCGCCGCGCACTCATGAACGTGTGCGCCTCGGTGATGTCGATGCCGACGACAGAAGATCTGAGCAGGTTTGGCATCGGTTTCTCCCTCGTCCGTTCAGCGTTTCTTGAAGAACGCGTCCAGCGCCGCGCCATGCGCATCGGTCGTCTGACAGGTGACGTATTGTTCAAGGTCCATATAGCTAACTGCGTGATTCAGCGCGTTGGCCGACTGTGCGATAGCGTGTTTGGTCATGCGCAGAGGCGCGGGCGCAATATCTAGCAGCCTCTGCGCGAGCGCATCAGCCGCGGCATGCGCCTGTCCGTCCGCGGCGCGTTCGTCGACCAATCCCCAACTTTCAGCGGTGGCCGAGTCGATGTTGTCGGCAAGCATCACCAGTTTCCGCGTGCGCGCCGGCCCCACAAGCGACACAAGGCGCGGCACGCTTTGCCAGCTCATGCTCATTCCGTTTAGGAGCTCGGGCGCGCCTAGCATCGAACTCGCGCCTGCGACGCGGAAATCAGTCACGATGGAGAAGGCTAGCCCGCCGCCGAGGCAATAACCCTCAATCGCGGTGATGGTGACGGCATCAAGTGCCTCCCAGGCGGCACAGGCACGCGCCCCAATGGCGTGAATTGCAAGTCTCTGTTCTGTATCAAACTCGCGATAGTCGCGCACCTCGTTCTGCTTCAGGTTCATGCCGGCAGAAAAATGCGTGTCAGATCCGGCGACCACAACCGCGCGGATGCCAGGATCAGCCTGAATTGCGTTTGCGGTCTGCCACAGTTCGTGCAGCATCGCATAGGACATCAGGTTGTACCTGCCCGCACCCTTCAGCCGCACATGCATCAAGTCGGGGCGAGGGCGGCTGGTCTCCACATGGTCCATGGTCGTCATCCTTCCGAAAATAGGCTCGTGGCTCAGACTTCCAGCCACTCCTTGCGGACGTCCTGATTGTCGTGGAGTTCGGCGGGGGTGCCGGCAAAGGCGATGGCGCCATGCCCCATTACATAGATGCGCTGCGAGATCTTCAGCGCGATGTCCAGCTTCTGCTCGACCAGCAGCACCGAGATGTTCTGCGCCTTCATCTCCTGGAGATATTCGCCAACTTGGGCCACCACCATCGGCGCCAGCCCTTCGGTCGGCTCGTCGATCAGGATCAGGTCGGGGTCACCCATTAGCGTACGTCCTAGCGTCAGCATCTGCTGCTCACCCCCTGACAGAACGCCTGCTGGCACGTTACGACGTTCCTGCATCCGGGGGAACATGCGAAAGATGTCGTCCAGTCCCCATCGAGATTTCTTCCGGGATTTCACACCCAACAGCAGGTTCTTTTCGACCGATAGGGTCGGAAACACGTCCCGGCTTTCGGGAACATAGCCGACGCCCTTGCAGGCGATCATGAATGGTTTAAGGCCGAGTATCTCTTCGCCCTTGAAGCGGATCGACCCGGTGGCGCTGACCTGGCCCATGATCGTCTTAACGGTGGTCGAGCGGCCCACTCCATTGCGACCGACGAGGCTGACAATCTCGCCCGCGCCAACGGTGATGTCGACGCCATGCAGGATATGGCTTTTGCCATAATAAGCGTGCAGGTTGCCCGTTTCTAGCATCGCGGTCATGCCGTCCTCTCCTGCGCTTCAACGGCGCCAAGATAGGCTTCCTGCACCTTAGGATTGCCGCGGATGTTTTCGGGCGTGTCAAAGGCGATCATCTGCCCATAAACCAGAACGCCAATCTTGTCGGCTAAACCAAAGACGACGCCCATGTCATGCTCGACCACCAGCAGCGTCTTGCCCACGCTGACCTTGCGGATAAGCGCAAGTGCGGCGTCGGATTCATGCCGGCTCATCCCGGCGGTCGGTTCATCCAGCATAATCACCTCTGCCCCGCCCGAGATGGTGATGCCGATCTCGAGCGCGCGCAGTTCGGCATAGCTCAGCAGGTTGGCCTCAGTGTCGCGGCGGGCAGTCAGGCCGATTTGTTCCAGCACCTGCTCGGCCCGCTCGCGCACGTCCTTAAGGCCGATCAGACGGTGCCAGAGCGAATAGCGATAGCCTAACGACCACAGCGCGGCGCACTGCAGGTTCTGGAACGTGGTCAGCTTCTGGAAGACGTTGGTAATCTGGAAGCTGCGGGCCAGCCCGCGGCGATACACTTCATGAGGTCGCAGCCCGCCAATCGCCTCGCCCCTCAGACGGATCTGCCCCGATGTCGGATGCAGCCGGCCGGAAATCAGATGAAACATTGTCGACTTGCCTGCGCCGTTGGGACCGATGATTGCGACGCGTTCGCCCGATCGCACCGCTAGGTTAGCGCCGCGGATGATTTTGGTTTCGCCAAAGCTCTTGTGCACGTCGTCCAGTTCAAGTGCAATGCTCATGCCGCCGCTCCTTGCTTGCTGGCCGCCGTCACGGGCTCGTGTGCGATCCCACTGTCGATGCCTTCCCATGCGGCGCGGAACCCGGGCAGGGCCATGCGGAGGCCAACCGATCCCATGATCACAAGGGCCATGGCGACAAGCCAGTTGGCAGGGCTGGTCGTGTCGGTCTGCCGGCCGAATAGCTGCATGATCGGTCCGTCGGCCGCGTGCAGCGTGATATGATACAGCATCTCGACCGCAATGACGGCGCCCGCCGTGAGCACCATTAGCGTCACCACCATCGACAGCGTGGGCAGGGCGACGCACCCGATCATCCGCCGCGCCGCGGCGAGGGCCAACCGATCGAACAGACTGGCAATGCCGCCGGGCAGGTACAGAACAACTAGGATGAACGACACGCCCAAGTAAAGCTGCCAGGCAGGTGTATAGCCCGACAGCACCGCTGTCATAAAAGTGCCCACAATCGCGCCGATGATCGGGCCATAGAAATAGCTTGTGCCGCCGATGAAGGTGAACAGCAGGATCGCGCCAGACAGCGCAAGGCTGACATTCTCAGTGCCGACCAATTCGAAGTTGATGACCGTCAGCGCCCCGGCAATGCCCGCGAAACTGCCCGACAGGACCAGCATCAGATAGCGAATCCAGTGTGTGCTGAAGCCGATGAACTCGACCCGCTCGGGGTTGTCTCGCACGGCGTTCGCCAGCCGGCCAAGCGGCGTTTGCGCGAGGGCGTACATTGCCACCGTGCTGATGAACAGCCAAGCGGCGATCAGATAATAGACCTGGATCTGCGGCCCGAAGGTGAAGCCAAGGAACGACGTGCCATAGACGCGGTTCGTGCTGATCCCACCTTCACCACCGAAGATTGCGGGAAACATGTGGGTGCCAGCAAAGACCAGTTCGCCTATGCCCAGCGTTATCATCGCAAAGACGACGCCGGATTTCTTGGTCGTGACATAGCCCAGAACGACTCCGGCGATCAGCGCTACCAAACCACCCACTAGCGGCATCAGCACAAGCGGAATGGCTAGGCCGCCGTCATTGGCCCAGTTCATCGCGTGAATGGTGCCAAAGGCACCCAAGCCATAATAGACCGCGTGTCCGAAGGACAGCATCCCCGTCTGGCCCAGCAAGATGTTGTAGGACAGCGCGAATATCGTCATCGCACCCATCTGGCAGAGGAACGAGATCGAAGCGCCTTGCGAAAAGATCAGCGGCGCGACCAGCAGCGCCGCGGCGAAGATAAGCCAGATCAGCAGGGAGGACACAGGTTTCCGATCCATCGCTCAGCCCTCCGCCCGGCCGAGCAGGCCTTGGGGGCGTACGATCAGGATCAACACCATGATAAGATAGGGCAGGGCGACAGCCAGCTGCGATATCGTTAAGCTGAACAGCTGATATCCTGTGGTCATCGGCCCAATCTCCAGTTTGAATAGCGCCAGCAGGTCGGCCATGGAATAATCTAGCGCGACCGCGAAGGTCTGGATGATCCCAATCAGCAGCGAGGCAAGCAACGCGCCGCTGAGCGAACCCATGCCCCCGATCACGACAACGACAAAGATAATGCTGCCCACCGCGGCAGCCATGCTGGGTTCCGTTACAAAGGCGTTGCCGCCGATGACACCCGCCAGCCCTGCCAGCGCACAGCCGCCGCCAAAGACCAGCATGAAGGTGCGCGGCACGTTATGGCCAAGGGCCTCGACCATCTCGGGGTGGGTCAGCGACGCCTGGATGACCATGCCGATCCGGGTGCGGGTCAAAAGAAGATAAATTGCCAGCAGCATGAACAGCGCCACGCCCATCATGAAGGCGCGATAGGCGGGAAATTCGGTGGTGAAGACGGTAAACGCCGCGCCCGACAGCTCCGGCGGGATCGCGTACGGCTGCGCGCCGCGTCCCCAGACCAGATGCACGATCTCGACAATGACGTAGGACAGCCCGAAGGTGAAAAGCAGTTCTGACACATGCCCGTACTTGTGCAGTGGACGCAGGCCGAAGCGTTCAACCGCCATTCCGAGCGCCGCCACCAAAAGCGGTGCAACGACCAGCGCGATCCAGAATCCAAAGACGGTGCTGAGCGAATAGGCGAAGTAGGCCCCCAGCATGTAGAAGCTGGCATGCGCAAAGTTCAGCACGCCCATCATGCCAAAGATCAGGGTCAGCCCAGATGACAGCATGAACAGAAGCAGCCCATAGCTTATCCCGTTGAGCAGGCTGATGGTCAGGAATTCCACAATGCGTCTCCCCTGGTGCATCGGGTTGATGTAACGATCGGGCCGACGCTCATGGCGATCACGGCGGCCCGCTCCTTATCTAGCGCTGCGGGCGATCCATCTCGCAGGTGGTCGGCTGTGTCGCGAGGTCGCGTTCCAGCCGCGTATCGGTCTTCCAGCCATAACCGGTGTTTTCCTGATCATACTTGACCTCACCGCCATCCGTCTTGGTCCAGGTCGCAACGTACAGGGGCTGTTGCAGCTGGTGATCATCAGCGCGCATCTCGACCTCGCCATGCATGGCGTCGAAGGTCATGCCCTCCATAGCGAAGGCGTTCTCGACCGGGTCGAGCGATCCGGTCTTCTGCACCGCCTTGCCGAGCATGCCGACCACGGATTCCAAGTATTGCATGTAGAGATCGTCGTCGAATTTTTCCTTGTAAGTGGCAACCATGCCCTTTTCTGTGTCGAAGTCGGCATTGGAATGCCAGTTGGTCACCACCTTGACGCGATCCGCGCCTGACGCGCCGATTGACGTGGGCGAGCCGGTGTTGTTGGCATAGAAGGTGTAGAACTTGGCCTTGACGCCGGCGCTTTCGGCTGCCTTGACCAGCAGTGCCAAGTCGGACCCCCAGTTACCCGTGATGACGGTATCCGCGCCGGACGCCTTGATCTTGGCGATGTAGGGTGCAAAGTCCTTAACGCTGCCCACAGGGTGCAAATCGTCGCCCACGACTTCGACATCGGGACTGAGACGAGCCAGTGCGTCCTTGGCAGCACGGCTGACCTGATGGCCGTGGGAATAATCCTGTCCGATTATAAAGACCTTCTTGACGTCCGGATCATCCTTGATCGCATTTGCCATAACTTCGATCTTCATGTTGGTGTTGCTGTCGAAGTGAAAGGCGTAAAAGCTGCACTTGCTGTTCGTCAGATCGGGATCGATGGACGAATAGTTGAACAGTATCACTTCTTTGCCGGGATTGCGGCTGTTGTGCTTGTTAACCGCGTCGACTAGAGCGAAGGCTACGTTTGATCCGTTGCCGGAGCCGATATAGCGATACCCTTGATCGATCGCGCGCTTCAGTTGGATCACCGATTCCTGTGGACTGGCCTTGCCATCAAAGCCGGTCACTTCAAAATCATTGTCCGCGCCGGCCCAGTCATTCGCGTTTGCCAGATCCGCCATGAACTGGAACGTTTCAAGCCGGTTCTGCCCGATCGGGGCAAAGGTGCCGGTCAGCGACTCAATCGTCGCAATGCGAATGGTTTCGGCACCGGCGAACGCCGGCACCAGCGCCAGAACCGCGGGCAGCGCCGCGGCAAGGGTCGTGGTCCTCATTTTCATGTGTCGTCTCCTCCTTGTTGAATGCTGGGCCGCCCCTCAGGCCACCGGCGTAATTAGCGCTGAAAACCGCTCGCGCAGCCGGTTCTTGAGCACCTTCCCGGTGGGGCCTAGGTCGATGGTGTCCACAAAGATCACGTCGTCGGGCATCCACCAGCGGGCAATCTTTCCGTCGAGAAAGTCGAGCAGCGCGGATTTCGTCAGATCCGCGCCGCGACGCGGGATCACGACCAAGATGGGGCGTTCACCCCACTTTGGATGCACTACACCGATGCAGGCGGCCTGCTGCACGTCGGGATGCAACTGCGAGATGTTCTCAATCTCAATCGAGCTGATCCACTCACCGCCCGACTTGATGATGTCCTTATTGCGGTCGGTGATCTTAATGTATCCATGCGGACTGATCGTAACGACATCCCCCGTTGGTAGCCAGCCGTCGTGCAGCGCGCTTCCGCGGGGGCGCTTGAAATAGGAATCAATCACCCACGGACCCTTCACGAATAGGTTCCCGCTTGTCTTGCCGTCCCATGGCAATTCGTCTCCATGGTCGTCCAGCAGTAGCATGTCGACGCCAAAGACCGGATGCCCCTGCGTTTCTCGTAGAGCTTGCTGGTCCTCTTCGGCCAAGTCGGCATGGCGGGCCTGAAGGGTGCAGATCGTGCCCATGGGCGACATCTCGGTCATGCCCCAGGCGTGGATCACGTCGACGCCATGCGTCTCGCGGAAGGTCTTCATCATCGCTCGCGGACAGGCCGAGCCGCCGATGTTCATCCGCTTGAAGCTGGTAAAGCCAAGTTCGTTTTCCGCAACGTGATCAAGCAGCCCGCTCCACACCGTCGGCACGCCGGCGGAAAAAGTGACGCCTTCCCCCTCGATCAGCTCGTACAGCGATCGGCCGTCCATCATGGGACCGGGCAGGACCAGCTTGGCGCCGGCAAGCGCCGCAGCATAGGGCAGACCCCATGCATTAGCGTGGTACATCGGCACCACCGGCATGATGACATCGCGCGACGAGATGTTGAACGCGTCGGGCATCACCTCGGCGTAGGAATGGATCATTGTCGAGCGGTGCGAATACAGCGCACCCTTGGGTTCGCCCGTAGTCCCCGACGTATAGCATAACGCGGATGCGGCAGTTTCGTCGAATACCGGCCATTCGAACTGATCCGAGGCATCCGCGATGAAGTCCTCGTAACAGATTAGGTTGGCGATGGTGGTGTCCGCCGGCATATCCCCCGGGACGCACATCGCGATGAAATGCTGCACCTGTGGACAATGCGCGGCGATCGCCTCGGCCTGCGCAATAAAGGACAGGTCGAACAGGACGCATTTCGCGTCCGCATGCCCAGCAATGTATGTAACCTGGTCGGCATGCAGACGCGGATTGATCGTGTTCAGAACCAGTCCCGCACCGGGTATCGCGAAATACGCTTCAAGATGGCGGAAATTATTCCAGCCCAGTGACGCCACCCGGTCGCCCATGACAAGTCCGAGTTGGGTTAGCCCGTCGGCAAGCTGGCGGGCGCGGCGATGACACGTGCGATAGTCGTAGCGGTGGATGGTTCCGTCTTCCAGACGTGAGACAATCGTAATGTCGCCAAAGTAGCGATCGGCGTTGCGGATCAGCGACGAAATCAGCAGCGGGGGGGACATCGTCTGCCCCGCCAAAGGACTTTGTTCAACCGTAGTCATCTGGCGCATCCTTTGCCATGCGGAAGGGGTGTCAGGAGATCGTCGCCTCTCGGCCGGAAAGTCCAGAAGTCGCCTACCTATTGGTAGATACTACTAACCAGTAAGCGCTAAGCAAGTTCTTTTTTGTGTGCTGTCTGCGCGGGCGCGGGCAAAGCGGCGCATCATCCACGACGTGCAGGTTGTCCTCATCAGTCGGTGGCCCAGCCAGAGACGGCCTTGACCTCGCAGAAGTCGGCTATTCCCCAAGCCCCGCCTTCGCGACCATTGCCCGATCGCTTCATTCCGCCAAAGGGCGAACCGGCGCCGCGTGGCTGGCCATTCATCTCGACCATGCCCGACCGCAGCACGCGCGCCAACCGGTTGCGCCGCGCCCCGTCTTGGGTCTGAACATAGTTGGTCAGCCCATATTCGGTATCGTTGGCAATTGCGACGGCCTGATCCTCGGTGTCAAACTTCATGATCGACAGAACGGGTCCGAAGATCTCTTCGCGGGCGATAGTCATGTCCGGGGTGACGTCAGCAAAGACGGTCGGGCGCACGAAAAAGCCGCGATTCGTGCCCTCTGGCCGGCCAGTGCCGCCGGCGACCAAGCGCGCGCCTTCGTCGATGCCCTTCTGGATCAGGTCCTGAATCTTGCCCCATTGCGCCGGGTTCACGACAGGGCCGATATGGCGGCCCTCCGCGCTGGCCGGGCCCACCTGGACCCCGGCGGCGATGTCGGCTGCC
Source organism: Paracoccus jeotgali (assembly GCF_002865605.1). Taxonomy (NCBI): domain Bacteria; kingdom Pseudomonadati; phylum Pseudomonadota; class Alphaproteobacteria; order Rhodobacterales; family Paracoccaceae; genus Paracoccus; species Paracoccus jeotgali. The sequence continues at coordinate 136,845 of NZ_CP025584.1, read as the reverse complement.
TGCTTCACGCCCGCCTCATAGGCTGGGGCCTCGATCATCATGCGGCTGGGCGCGTTGCAGCTTTGCCCCGAGTTGAGCATCAAGGACAACACACCGCGCTTGATCGCCTTGTCGTCTGCGTCGGCGAAGATCAGGTTCGCGCCCTTGCCGCCCAGCTCGAGATGCACTTTCTTCAGTGTATCCGCGGCGTTTTTGGAAATCGCGATGCCCGCGCGGGACGAGCCGGTGAAGCTTACCATGTCGACATCGGGATGACCGGTAAGAGCGCTACCCACGCCCTGGCCGTCGCCGTTCACAAGATTGAAGACGCCGGGCGGAAAGCCCGCCTTGTCCATCATCTCGGCGAACAGCACCGCGCTCAGCGGGCTTTCCTCGGACGGCTTCAGGATCATCGTGCAGCCCGCGACGATAGCCGCGCCGACCTTCAGCGTGACCTGGTTCATCGGCCAGTTCCACGGCGTGATCATCGCCACCACGCCGACAGCCTCTTGGATGATGCGGTCATTGGGGGCGTGATCGCCCAAAGGTGCGATGAATTCGAATGACTTGGCCGCGCGGATGAAGTTCTTGAGATGGCCATATCCCGCGCCCCATTGCGACGACCGCGCCATGTCGATCGGGGCACCCATTTCCAGGCTGATCGCCTCCGCGATCTCTTCGGAGCGGGCCTTGTAGATCTCGGTCAGCTTTTCAAGAAGCGCGATACGCGTCTCGGGCGGAGTGGCCATCCAGCTGGGCAAGGCCGCCTTTGCGGCGGCGACGGCGGTATCGACATCTGCCTGTCCGCCCAGCGAGATCACCGCGCAGGGCTCTTCGGTCGAGGGGTCGATCACCTCGTGGTCGCGGGCCTGCGCAGGCGTACGCCATTTACCGTCGATGTAGAATTCGCGCTTCTCGATCACTTGGATCTCCTTGCAAACAGAATGGGTGGTCGCGACGGCGATCGAGATCAGCGGCCGGTGAACTGCGGCGGGCGCTTTTCTTGGAAATGCGCAACGCCTTCGGTGAAATCCTCGCTCTGGATGCTGAGGAACATTTCTTCGTTAGCCTGGGTGATGGCCGCGCCCAGTGTCTGATAGGGCGCTTCCCAGATCTGGCGCTTCATCACGCGCACCGAGCGCGGCGAGACATTCTGCGACAGCAGGGTCGCCAGCGCGCGCGCCTCGTCCATCAGGACCTTGGGCTCGACGACGCGGTGCACCAGATTCATCTCACGCGCCTCGTCCGCCTTGACCTTGCGCGAGGTTAGCAGCATGTCCATCGCGTTGGCGTGGCCGACAACGCGCGGCAGGATCCATGCAATGCCGTGTTCCGCGACCAGCCCACGCATCACGAAAGCGGTTACGAAGGCCGCATTGCTCGAGGCGATGCGGAAATCGCTGTACAGCGCAAAGATCAGGCCCAACCCCGCCGCAGCGCCATTGATGGCCGAGATCACTGGCTTGCTCAGCCCCGGAAAATAGGAATAGCGCGCCTGATAGTCGGCCCGGCGGTTCATGTCATAAGGGCGCATCCATTCGCGCGCACCGATGTCGTCGGGCGGCAGCACCTCCAGCTCGTCCATGTCCATGCCGGCACAGAAGGCGCGGCCGTTGCCGGTCAGAATGATAGCGCGCACCGTCTCGTCCAGGTCGGCGGCACGCATCGCGTCGTACAGTTCGCCCTCAAGCACTTTCGTCAGTGCGTTCATGCGTTCCGGACGGTTGAAGGTGATGATGGCCGTGTGGCCGTCGAGCTCGTAGGTGATTTCCTTGAAATCCATGACGGTTCTCTTTCCCAAAACGGTGATGTTGCGCGGGCTCAACAGACCTCGAACAGGGCCGCGGCGCCTTGGCCGCCGCCCACGCACATCGACACGACGGCATAGCGCGCGCCGCGCCGCTTGCCTTCGATCAGCGCGTGACCGACCGATCGCGCACCGGTCATTCCGTAGGGATGACCGATCGAGATAGCGCCGCCGTTGATGTTGAACAGCTCAGGGTCGATGCCCAGGTGATCGCGGCAATACAGCGCCTGCACTGCGAACGCCTCATTCAGCTCCCAGACCCCGATATCGCCGATCTTCAAGCCATGCTTGTCGAGGAGTTTCGGGATGGCGTAGATTGGTCCGATTCCCATCTCCTCGGGTGCGTTGCCCACGACCATCATGCCGCGATAGATGCCCAGCGGATCGATCCCGCGCTGGGCGGCGACGCCTGCCTCCATCAGCACGCAGGCCGATGCGCCGTCGGACAGTTGGCTGGCATTGCCCGCCGTCACGACGCCGCCTTCGATCACCGGCTTTAGCGCGGCCAGTGTATCCAGCGTGGTCTCGGGGCGGTTGCCTTCGTCGCGCGACAGTTTCACGTCGCGGTAGGTGATTTCACCGGTCTCGCGGTCCTTCACGGACTGCGTGGCGGTGATCGGCACGATCTCGTCGTCGAAACGGCCAGCATCTTGCGCGGCGGCGGTGCGTTGCTGCGACGACAGGGCGTATTCGTCCTGCTGTTCACGCGTCACGCCGTATGTGCGCGCCACGTGTTCGGCCGTCTGCAGCATCGGCATATAGGCATGTTCGGCCTGCGCAATCACGTTGGAATCTACCTCGCGTGCGGTCCAGTCGAAATAGCCGTGCTGCAGTGCCGAGATGTTTTCCTGCCCGCCGGCGGCGACGATGTCGAAGCTGTCCACCATGATTTCGCGCGCCGCGATCGCCACCGCCATCAACCCCGAGGCGCATTGCCGGTCGACCGTCTGCGCGGCAACCTCGACCGGCAGCCCGGCGGCAAGGCCCGCGTTGCGCGCAATGTTTCCGCCCGCGGTTCCCGCGCTCAGCGCGGTCCCGATGATCAGATCATCAATCTCGTGCCCCTGCAGTCCGGCGCGGGCCACGGCATGCTGCAATGCGTGCGCCATCATGGTGGGCGACTTGATGTTGTTGAGCGCACCGCGAAAGGCCTTGCCGATCGGGGTGCGCGCGGTCGAGACGATGACGGCTTCGCGCATGGCGGTTCTCCTGGAAATGTCTGTGAAATGCGGCGCTGGTTACGCGGCGCCGGTGGCGCGACGCGACAACAGTGACGCAGGAGCGAAATATCCGTGACGATCGCCAGTCTGCCGCCCCAGCTCTTGCAGTCGGTTGCGCAGCTGTTCCAGCCCCATTGTCTCGGCATAATGCATCGGACCGCCGGTCAGGCGCGGCCAGCCATAGCCAGCCGCCCACACAACATCGATATCACCGTCGCGATAGGCGATTCCTTCGTCGAGGATGCGATACCCTTCGTTGATCAACGGTAGCAGCAGACGATCGCGAATTTCGTCGTCAGTAATGTTGTTGCGCCGGGTAATCCCGAACTGCGCAGCCAGGTCGGCGGCGATGTCGTTGACCTGCGGATCGGGGATTGGGGTGCGCCCGTCATAGCGGTAATAGCCGAGACCGGCTTTCTGACCGTTGCGACCAATCGCGCCCAGCTTGCGCACCAAGGCGCGATAGGACGGGTCGTCGGGAAGGGCGCCTTCGGCCTCGCGTTCGTCTAACACGCGGGCATTCACATCGATGCCGGCCATATCCATCATCCGGCACGGCCCCATGGCCATCCCGAACCCTTCCAGCGCGGCATCGATCTGCGCAGGTGTCGCGCCTTCCATCAGCAAAAAATCCATCTCGCGCAGATAGCTTTCCAGCATCCGGTTGCCGATGAAGCCATAGCAGACGCCCGAGACGACCGCGACCTTGCCTATCCGGCGCGCTAGCGCCATGACCGTGGCCAGAACGTCGGGCGCGGTTTCTTTGCCGCGCACGACTTCGAGCAGGCGCATAATGTGGGCGGGGCTGAAGAAATGCATCCCCAGCACATCGGGCGCGCGGCCTGACGCCTGCGCGATGACGTCGACATTTAAGGTCGAGGTGTTGGTCGCGATAATCGCGTCCGGTCGGCACACCTCGCCCAGCTTGGCGCAGACCTTCTGCTTGATATCCAAGTTCTCAAAGACAGCCTCGATCACCAGGTCGCGGTCGGCCATGTCGGCATAATCTGTCGAACCGCGCAGGAGGCTCATCCGCTGATTCAAGACTGCTGCGGAAATGCTACCCTTTTCAGCGCTGGCGGCATAGGTCTTGCGGATCGCCTCAAGGCCGGAGGCAAGGGCCTCAGCGTCGATTTCCAGCAGCGTGACAGCCATCCCGGCATTGAGGAACGTCATCGCTATACCGCGCCCCATCGTGCCGGCACCAATAATCCCGACCCGTTCGACAGGCCGGAGGGCCGTATCTCCGGGAAGATCGGGAATTTTGCTAGCCCCCTTTTCGGCAAAGAACAGGTGGCGTAGCGCTTTCGATTGCGCACCATTCATGAGCTCAAGGAACTCCTCGCGCTCGAATACGAGCGCGTCTTCGAAGTCCGCACCAGATGCAGCGAAAGCGATGCAGCGGGCGATCGCCCTTGGCGCCTCGGCGCCGGGCGTGCGGCGAAGCACTTTTTCCAGTGCGGCGGCAATGGTCTGCTCGACCGCCTCGGCACCCTTAACAGGCAGGTACTTGGCAACCCGCAACGGTTCACCGCGTCGCGTCGCGTCGAGAGCCAGCGCGATCGCATCGTCGAGAAGGTCGCCGCTCGAAAGCGCATCGATCAGGCCAAAATCATGTGCCTTTTGTGCGTCGATCACGCGACCGCTGAGGATCAAGTCAAGCGCCAGCGTCACACCGGCAAGGCGTGGAGTGCGCTGGGTCCCACCGGCGCCGGGCAAGACGCCAAGTGTGACCTCGGGGAACCCGATCCGCGAGTCAGAGGTGGCGATACGCATATGGCAGCCAAGAGCCAATTCCAGTCCGCCGCCCAAGGCAACACCGTGGATCGCCGCTACCACTGGCTTGTTCATTGTTTCCATGCATCGCGCAATAGCGTTCACATCCGGTTCGCTGACCTCGCCCGAGGCAAATTCCTTGATGTCGGCACCGCCGCAGAACATTTTGCCGCCGCCGATGACGATCACCGCGTCGACGTCGTGGTCAGTACGAGCCTTGAGCAATGCCGACATCAAGCCGCTGCGCAGGGGTTGTGATAAGCCGTTTACGGGTGGCGCATTAAGGGTAAGGACCGCGACGCGATCGCGAATGGAATACTCCACCGAGTTAGCTATTGCGGCCATGTACATCCTCCTGTCGAGCACAATCGAACCAGCCGGTAGACCCTACCAATAAGTAGACAAAAGTTCAATAGCGTCATGGGTGCAGCGGCGCAAGGTCGCGTTACGCCAGTCTGCGCGGAGGGCCGGCGCTTTCTTTTCGAGTTCAGGCACCCCGCTTGCCTTCGATCATGGCACGAGCCTCTCGCATCGCCTGATCGTGCGGCGTGGTGGGGCACTGATCGGCCAAGGCCTCCCGCATCTTGGCGCGGAACCAGGCATCATAGCACCCGGGTCTGCTGTCAGCCCGGCAGTCAGGCCGCCCTCAGCGGCAACGCGGGTCAGCAGGATGCGCACAGCATCTGAAAGCGTGAGGCCGACAGCGGACAGGGCATCGGCCGCCCGAGCCTTGAGCCGGTCATCGACGCGGGCGTGGAGCATTGAATTCTGGGCGGCCATGACGTGTCCTCCTTTTTCGTCAAATTAATATGTATCGCATTTGAGACACGATCAGGCCCTGCCCTGCCTTATGGCAGGTTCTTTCTTCTTGCCTGTGGAAAGTAGGCGTAGAAGGTCGCCCGGCTCACTCCCAGACGCTTGGCAATTTGCGCCACGGGGATGTTGGGATCCTTGAGAAGCGCTTTGGCCATGGCGAGATCGTCTTCGGAGAGCTTGCGTGGCCGGCCGCCCTTGCGGCCTCGCGCGGCCGCGGCCTTCAGACCCTCGAGCGTGCGCTCGCGGTTCAGATCGAGGAAGTACTCGGCGATGGTGCCGAGAAAATTGAACATCAGCCGCCCGGTCGAGGTCTCGGTGTCGATGGCCTCTGTCAGCGACCGCAGCCGGACCCCCTGCCCTTGCAGCCGATGCGCGGTGTCCAGCATCTCGCGCAAGGACCGGCCCAGCCGATCCACCTTCCAGACCACGAGTTGGTCTTCCGCACGCAGAAAGGCCAGCGCTGCCTCCAGGGCTGGACGCTTGGTGCCGGCGCGACCTGACTCCTTTTCCTCGAAGATGCGCTCGCACCCGGCCCGCTGCAGAGCATCACGCTGCAGATCCAGGTTCTGGTCATCAGTGGAAACACGGGCGTAGCCGATCAACATGTCCAGATAGTAGCCGGATAGGATATCTTGGACAACTGATTTCCGGACACGGTTGTTGGACACAATCAGGCTGAGAAGATGAGGTTCGGCCGACCCTGATCTGCCATGTCCAATATAGGAACGTTTGTTGGACGACCAGCCAAGAGGAAGCAGTGGCACTTTCGGGGCTCAAAGCTGACGGTTGGCTACTTTGAAAACTAAAGCCTGCTTTGCTTACTCATTGCAGCCGTTCAGCGGGACGGCGGCCGCCCCGAAAGCGGCCATATATCCAGACGAGGATTAATAGTATCTTCTTAGGCGAGTTATTGTCGCTGCCTTGTAAGAAGCAAGGATAATCGTGATCTTGCGGACAAGTGGGCAGGATGGAGTAAAATATACGATGGTTACCCTTCGCAACTTACACCCCCTTTGGTAAGTTCAGCGTAAAGGAAAAAGAATGTTTAATCTCCCCATTATCATTGAGAACTACCGCTGCCTGAAGAAAGCAGATGTTACATTTAACGATCGGATGAATGTTATCGTCGGCAGGAACGAGTGCGGCAAATCCACCTGCTCGAAGCGATCCGCTTAGCACTAACTGGCCAGTTGAACGGCAGGACGCTGCAGATGGAACTCTGAACTACCCTCCGAAATTCGGACACTGACATAAGCTACGATTTGCAGTCTGCTGATATTCGACGAGAAGGAGATCAGAGATGTCGAAACGCAAGCAGCACGCGCCTGAGTTCAAGGCCAAGGTCGCGCTGGAAGCCCTGAAGGGCGACGAGACCGCAGCCGAGCTGGCGAGCCGGTTAGGGGTGCTTCCGACGATGATCCATCAATGGAAACGTGCGCTCCTTGAGGGCACTTCCGGCGTGTTTGAGCGCGGCGGCCGAAAGAGGCCAAGGATGAGGAGCAAGTGAAGGAACTCCACGCCAAGATCGGGGAGCTGGCCGTGGAGAACTCTTTTTTGGAACGAAAGCTGAAGCCTTCGGGCGGGAAGTGAGGCGCGGCATGATCCAGCCTGATCATCCTCAGCTGTCCATCAGGCAGCAGTGCAAGCTGCTGTCGATTGCGCGCTCGTCCTTTTACTAAACGCCAAAGGGCGAGACTCAACAGAACCTCGGCCTGATGCGACGGATCGACGAGCAGTTTCTGGAGACACCGTTCGTCGGTGGCCGGCAGATGGCCTGGCACCTGCGTAACGAAGGCCATCTGGTGAATGAGAAACGGATAAGCCGGCTCATGCGGCTGATGGGCCTTATGCCGATCTACCAGAAACCCAACACCAGCAAGCCGACGAAAGGGCACAAAACCTATCCTTACCTTTTGCGCGGGCTGCGGGTGGACAGGGCAAACCAGGTCTGGTGCGTGGACATCACCTATTTGCCGATGCGTCGCGGGTTTCTCTATCTGGTGGCAATCATGGACTGGCATAGCATACCCGGATGGTTCTATCGTGGCGGATATCGAACACGCTGGAGGCAGACTTCTGCGTCGAAGCGCTGAACGAGGCGATCTATCGGTTCGGACCGCCGGACATCATGAATGGCGATCAAGGATCTCAGTTCACATCCTTCGCCTGGACAGACCGCCTACGCCGGTCCGGCATCCGCATCTCAATGGACGGTAAGGGTCGCTATCTGGACCACATCTTCATCGAGCGGCTGTGGCGAACCCTGAAATATGAGTGCGTCTATCTGCATGCCTAGGAGGCCGGATCGCAAGCACGCGCCGGTGTCCGCAACTGGATGGTGTTCTACAATCACCGCCGCCCGCACAAAGCCCTTGGCGGCCGACCACCAGCAGTGGTCTACTCACTGCAAATCGAAGCAACCCAACCCGATCAGCAAAAGCAAATCAGAGCTTAAAAAGCGCCAGATACTGTCCAAGCAATGGGGAGCACCTCACTCCCAAGTTCTCAGATCAAGGCTCGCGGCAACATATTATGTTGACACACGAGGAACAGAACTCAGATCAATAGCCGACAATATTTCTTTCACTACCTCGGGCGGCGGCATCACGTGACCAATTCCCCAATCTCCCACAAATACGCTCACGCCCTTAGTGTCTAGGCTTTTACCATGCCACGGTATGCCTAGGCTCGCAAGATAAGGAGCAACATGGCGGGATATATAGGTTTGATCACCTCTGTTTTGAGTGATATACATCTTTGCACCGGCTGCAGGCGCCTTTTCTGTAAGATTAACAACACCAGGAAAGTCAGCTATATTCCCGCCCCCTAATGCAAATTTACTGAATACTCTGATCGATTTGGGATTGTGGTGAGCTATCAAATTTGTTGCGGGTGCATTTACGTAGGCAATAGCCTCAGAAAATCTAGAGGCAAAATATAGAGCTGCAAAGCCGCCTCCTGAAGACCCGACAAATGCTAATTTTTTAGCTCCAGACCTCTTCTGGACGATCCTGATAATAGCCTCAAGTACACCCTGAGTGGGATAAGTTCCGCTTCCTAAGTACCAGCCTAGAAGGATTTCATCTGAAAGAAAGAGCGTTGGATCAGAAATAAAAAGCTTAGACCCACTCAACACAGAAGCAGTTTTCATCCAGGAAAAAACTGGAAGAACATGATTAGCAGAGGGGCTAAGAGCCGCATTAAAAAAAACAAAAAGGACCTCTCCTTGCCCTTTCTTGAACATGCAATCTATAGGTAACTCGCCGTCTTTTAAAGCGAATAAAGTATCTACGTCCAGTGCTGCTTCAGCAAGGTCAGCTAAAGACGAATAGGTCTCACAACTCCCCCAGCGCTCATGTGATCTATGTCGCTTCACCCACTTCCCCACTTGCTAATCCTGTTTTAAGGTCAGACTGAGCCTTAAAGGCTTTTTTGAGTTATAATATCTTGGCGGGCAGGTTAACATTTTTTTAACTTGCCGCTCAAATGGACTGAATGAGGTCTGCGGATCTTACTGATGCCGCACCAGAAGCGATGCTCGACCTTGCCCTTGTGGGCGGGGCCGGATCGTTCCCAGCTGAGGAGATCGCGACAAAGATGATCTTTCTGGTCATTCGCAACTTCGAGAAAGGAGGCAGGAATGTCAGAAAGTGGTTTGCCGCCCGCAATTAATTCGCTACCATGTTCGACGAGCGCTTCAATGCGTAACCGTATCTGAAACCCGCACGGGCCGGACTAGATACGCCGGACTAGATACACAGAGTTCATGACCCTTCCTTCATCATGACAGTGGCCGCCAACAACCTCGCAAGCCTCCCCAGGCTGCTGCCCGCATGAAGCGAGAAACTGCCCCCGGCGCACATGCCGACCGCGCCGACAGGCAGCCCGATCACGAGAATATGCCCTGATGACGGGACAGCGTTCCGCTCAGGAATATTTCAGCGGCCTGTTAACGGTCACCAAGCATCTATATGCCTACCATATAACGAAAAAACCAGAGGTAAAGTCTGTCTTTGAGGGGAGTGAGGCTACCCAACCCATCATTAAAGCTTGTCTAACATTTAATCTGGTCCTTTCAAAGACACCTGCCTACAAAGGCAGTTCCTGCCCCATCTGCAACTGGAAAGACGGCTTGCACAGATTACTTACCTTCAAAAACCGGCCTGAAGCTATCAAGATAGCCTCTCTGATCGTCGCTCTACAACAGTGGCGATACCCTTGGTTTGTGGGCCAGCCATGTGGGTTGATGCAGTGATCTCTGATAATCCTCAGGCTTGGAATGATGGAATGTCGATGGCCGCACGCGTGTTGCGTGACGCTGGGCGGCCACAATCTGCCGCCGTTCTTAAAAGCCTAGTGCGACCGATCTACCCGCAGAGTGATGAACCTGCCTTCGATCAGGTGTGGCCACAGTATCGCGCGGTGACACCTCGCCTTGCGATTGCCCGCAATGTAGATTCCACCGTAGTTCTGGCGCGGCCAAATCTGGCCGACGTGGTCGGCATCCTGTCTTCTCAAACGAGGAGTTTACTGGCAGGAAGGGTGCGAAATCGGCAACTGCGTTACGACGGTTACGATCTTGAGCTGATGCAGCTGCGTCCAGCCCATCTGGTGGTGGAGACCGCGGCATTTGCGGACTGCTTCGGATGGCAGCACGCCCTGACGCTGAACGATCCATCGGCCACGACCGAGTTGGCCGCACTGGTTCGCAAGGCGCGCGCCGTTGGAATTAACTGTGTGCTGCTGCATGACAGCACCGATCAGCGCTTTCCGCTAGCGTCGCGGATTACTGGACTATTTCACCACGTTGTGGCGGATGCTGAGGACGTTTTGGCGGCGCTTGATCGATCCGCTTTAGAGGCCTGACGGCTTCCCCATCATCAACCAAACCATGTTCTCAACTGGTTCAAAAGTCGGGTAATGTCGAAGGACCCTGCCGCGCGATCCATGATCTCTTTGGCTTCGGCGCAGCTTAAACCTGCCCGATCCATAGAGAGAATGCTCTCTGCAAGCTCTGACGCGCTGGCGCCGACATATTCAGGATAGAGATCGGCGGCCCCATCCCAGTCAATCACCGCCGCCCTGCTGCCCGAGCACAAAGCCTCCGACACGGACGTGTGACAACCTTCGCTTTCGCTGGTCGACAGAAGGTAGCCGATATTGCGGAACCATTCAGCCATGTTCGGGCCCGGACGGTCGAACAGCACCGCGTCAGCGAGCAGGGGATCGGTGCGGACCATCTCAAACAGATCCCGATAGTATGATTTCTGCTGGGGTTTGTTCCACACCCACGCGATATCCCAAGGCATGACAGACCGGATGCGTAGCCGGAACCGCGGCTCGGCGCGCCGCACATGACGCAGCACGTCCAGCGCCAGATGCGGGCGCTTGCGGGAATCGTTAATGCCGACCAGTCCCAGCGTATGCGCGGCCCCGTCATATTTTGGACGGCGGAATTGAGCGGCCACGCAATACTGCGGAATAACTACAATCTTTTCCAGCGGCCAGCCAAAAGTCCTGTGGCAATAATCACGAAAGAACGAGCTGACGACGATGACGCCATCCACGTTGTTGATTTGCACCTGATGCGGCGCGGGAGTGAAGGCCTCGAAGCGGTGCAGGCGGATGAACATCTTTTGTCCGGGACGCTTTCGCTGACTGTACCAGACCGCCTGACCGCCGCACCATTCCGCAAAAATCACGTCCGCTTCGCTCAGCAGTGCTTCGCTGGTCGCCTCGTCATGCTTGAGAGACGCGGCCCATTTGTCGATCAGGAAATCATAGCGGTCTTCGTCCCGCAGCCATTCCAGTGCCAGCGACAGGAATTTCAGGTCGTGGCTGGCGATCAGTATCTTGGGGCGACGAGCGGGCGCCGGACGGGCAACCGGCATGCGCAGCGCGTGCCATAGACGGCGCCCGGCGGTCTCATAGCTATAATCCTCGGCAACCAGGCGAACCTGCTGGCGTATCCGGGAATGCTCTGCACGATCTGCGGCGACCCGCCCGGCTATGGCTACGACATCAGCCATACCGCTTGCAAATAGGGGTAATTCCGCCCGAGGATCTGTTCATAAGCTGCGGTCCGATTAACCACCGCCGGAACCCCCTGACTGGCAAATTCAAGAAACTTGGTCGAAATTTCGAGCGAATCGTTCAGCGCATCATTGCGCCAGCACAGTCCCAGATCATGCGCGGCGGCGACGGCGATAGCATCCTTGCGCTCCATCGGACCATGCCAGGTCACGTTTTCCGTTTCACGGAACTTGCGCAGGATGCGGTTGCGAAAGCCGGGATCGTCCTTTTCCTTGTGAACCTTGTCACCGATCATGGTGACCGAGGCCGCGATCCCGGCCTCGCTGCAGCGCGCCGGAATGTCAAAAAAAGCCTCGACATTCCAGGCGTAGGAATACTTTCCCGAGTAGATGAAGCGCACACCATGCTGCGCATCGGCGACAGTCGCATCGGCCTGCGGATGGACCGGGCTGACCATGGGCGGAAGGATGGAGGTTTTGTTGCTGGCCTCGGGGATCAGCGCTTCGAGCAGCGAGCGTTGTGCATCGGTTTGCACCAGAAGACCCCCGGCATTGCGGACGACCGGCACAAGCGTTTCGTCGCCGCCCCCGAGGTCGGGCGACTCAAGCAGATAGGCCCACAGCCGCGGTGCCACCGCCGGAACCGCCGCCAGCCCGGCGGCAATTTCGGTTCCACGCAGGATAATGCGATCAAAACCGATCTGCGTATCGAGGGAAAGAATGTCACGGGCCACCGATCCGGCGGTCCCCCTATCTTCGTTGCGGGCCTGTTGCAGTCCGGCCTGGTCGCAGATTCGGATGTCGATCCCCTCTGCCTTCTGCAAAGTTGCCGACACGCCCTTGCCGTTCATCGGCTCACGGCTGAGCAGAACGATTCGGCCATCAGGGTAGACGCTCCGCAGAACCTCGACGACGCTTTGCACCCAAATGCTGGAACCATCGATCAGGTTGAGGTTAACATCGGCGTAGACAAGACATTTCATCATTCAGCTCCGTTAAGCGCCCGAAGTCTGCCAAGGAAAATCTGCAAACAACAAATGCTTTGATTTTGTTGTTTAGGGGCGGCTAGTACCGCGGAACTCAATGCATGAGTTGCAGGGTATGCGCAATATTACCCACAACTGCATTTTGGCCTTCGCGCTGTGTCTTGAACCTCCCAAAGACAATCGTTGCAAACGTCAAAACAGCCGGGCCATCCCGCGCAGATGGGTGGTGACCTGCCCCCCGCAGAACCCCTCACCATGAAGTGGTCTACCCTGAACAATCCGATCAGGCGGCGACGGCTCGGTTTTCCCGGGGTGTCGGCCCGCTGCAAAGGCTCTGAGAACCATGCCGATCAGAAGGGCCAAAAGCGCCCTGAGGCGGGCGAGGATCTTGCAAAGCAAGCCTGGCTGGCGCTTGAGCTATTTGAGGGCTCCGCGCCTGCCGCGCTTGCCAAGCCCGAAACCGAGGACTACCCAAAATCAGACCCGCAGACTCTCGTCATGAGCGAGGGACCAGCGGGGAGCACGTCATCAGGCTGATCTTGACGCATGGCAAAATATGGCCCAGAAACAGGGATTTGGTAGGTTTTACTGGAACCAATACGAGGGTCAGGACTCGTTCTCGCGTCATAGGGTCACGTCCGTCAAGGTGGTGTAATTTCCCAGATGGCCTGAAGGCATGATCAGGCGGCTTTCGTTGTGATGCTGAGAATGGGATCAATCTCCTCCTTGTCGATTTGCGCGAAGGCCTCGACCATCATGTAGCGGCTCGAGGTCTGCCACTCGTCATTCTGCTCGAACAACACGGCCCCAATGAGGCGCATGATCGATGCTTCGTTGGGGAAGATCCCGACGACATCGGCGCGGCGCTTTACCTCCTTGTTGAGGCGCTCAATCGGATTTGTGCTGTGCAGCTTCGTGCGATGCTGGCGCGGGAAGGCCATGTAGGCCAGCACGTCATGTTCGCTGGCATCCATCAGATCGGCCAGCTTGGGCCAGCGGGTGCGGAGCTGCTCGGCGACATGGCGCCAAGTCTCGCCAGCGTGCTTGCGGTCGGGCTGTTCAAAGGCCTGGCGGATCGCGGCGGCGACGACTGTGTGCTGGCCCTTCGAAACATGGGCCAGGGCATTGCGTATCCAGTGAACGCGGCACCGCTGCCAGGTGGCTTCGAAGACACGGGCGATCGCGCCTTTCAGGCCGGTGTGGGCGTCGCTGATCACCAGCTTCACCCCGTCGAGGCCGCGGGCCTTCAGCGAACGCAGGAAATCCGTCCAGAAGGTCTCGGCCTCGGATGGCCCGATCCCAAGGCCGATGATCTCGCGGCGGCCCTCGGTGTTGGCGGCAACAGCGATTATGGCCGCGACGCTGACGATCCGACCGCCCCGGCGCACCTTCAGATAAGTGGCGTCGAGCCAGACGTAAGGCCATTCGCCGGCGAGCGGACGGTTCAGGAACTCGCCGACGCGTTCGTCGATATCCTTGCACAGCTTCGACACCGTGCTCTTCGAGATGCCGCTCAGCCCCATGGCTTGAACCAGATCATCGACACGCCGGGTTGAGACACCGCTGATCCAGGCTTCCTGGATCACCGCGACCAGAGCCTGTTCCGAAGTCTTGCGGGCCTCGAGGAAGCCGGGGAAGTAACTGCCCTGCCGCAGCTTCGGCACCCGCAGGTTCAGCGTGCCCAGACGGGTATCGAGGGACCGGTCGCGGTAGCCATTGCGCCAGGTCGTGCGGTCGCCGTTGCGTTCATGGCGCCCGGCGCCGATCAGGCCGTCTACATCGGCTTCCATGATCAGCTGGAGGACGGCCTCGGCAATGCTGCGAAGCAAATCACCCTGATCGTGCTTTTGCAGAAGCTCGGACAGGTCCATGTTGGTCTTGGTCATCGGGGTCTCCGTGTGGTCCGTGGTTGAAGTCGCCAAACTCCACCTCGACCATACACCTCGATGGCCACCCGGGATTACACCGAACGTGCCGGTGAAATTACACCACGTGCTCGGACGCTACCCGTCATAGCCAGAACATGACGGTTGCGGTTTGGGCGACGGCCGAAAGAAAGACCTTTGGGCACCTGTCGTAGCGGGTGGCGATCCTGCGCCAGTCTTTCAAGCGACCGAACATGATCTCGATCCTGTTGCGTCGTTTGTAGCGGCGCTTGTCATGCTTGATGGGTTTGCCGCGCGACTTCCGACCTGGGATGCAGGGCTTTATTCCCTTGTCTTTCAACGCTTCCCTGAACCAGACGGCGTCATAGCCCCGGTCGGCCAGCAGCCACTCCGCCGCGGGCAGACTGCCCAGCAGGGCTGCCGCGCCGGTGTAGTCGCTGACTTGGCCTGCCGTCATGAAGAACCGGATCGGGCGACCATCGGCGTCGGTGACGGCATGTAGCTTCGTATTCATCCTAACCTTGGTTGGACCAATCAGACGGTCCCTCTGGTCGCCTGGCCCCCCTTTTTTGACCGCAGACTGGTGGCCGTGCGGTGGGCCTTGAGATAGGTCGCGTCGATCATCACCGTCTTCCGAACGGCGGCTTCGGCAGCCAGACCATCCATCATCCGGGCGAAGACACCTTTGTCGCTCCACCGCTTCCATCGATTGTAGAGGGTCTTCGACGGGCCGTATTCCTTCGGCGCATCGCACCACCGCAACCCATTGCGATTGATGAAGATAATGCCGCTCAGCACACGCCTGTCATCGACGCGCGGCTTACCGTGGCTCTTGGGAAATAAGCGCTGCAAACGGGCCATCTGCGCCTCGGTCAGCCAGAAAAGGTTGCTCATGATCCGGTCTCCTTGCGGAGCTTGAATCAGGCCGCGTTAGCAAGATCAATGGGTCCTGACCTTAAGAGCCGTTTCACGAGGCGCAAATTATTGGGATGATCAAAGAGCAGGAAGCCGGGAGGCTGACAGCCCGTCGGCACGGCC
This sequence comes from Paracoccus jeotgali, assembly GCF_002865605.1. Taxonomy (NCBI): domain Bacteria; kingdom Pseudomonadati; phylum Pseudomonadota; class Alphaproteobacteria; order Rhodobacterales; family Paracoccaceae; genus Paracoccus; species Paracoccus jeotgali. The sequence continues at coordinate 121,305 of NZ_CP025584.1, read as the reverse complement.
TGAGCCCGGCAACCTTTTACAAGCTGAAGTCCAAGTATGGCGGCATGGAGGTGTCGGAGGCCGCACGGCTGAAGGCGCTGGAGATGCCGCTCTGCGGAGCAGGCTCGGCGCGGGTCAGGCCAAGGCGCTGCACTTGTGCAGCGACGATGGGATTCACAAGATGCAGCCTGTAGAAAGAAATGATGACATGCGGGGCAAGTCTTCGTGACATGGGAAAAGCCGCAAAAAACAGCGTCTGAAGCACAGCTCCTCGCGTCAGACATTCTGTAACTGGGCTTTCCCAGCCAAGCGGTTCCGCTGACACTTTTCCCGTCGGGCGGCGGTCACATCATCGAAGCCGTTATCCCTTTGGCCTGATCAGACTGCCGCTCGCCAGAATCGGAACCGCCCTTGCCCGGTAATTTCCTGCACCAGCCCATGTTTCTCCATCCACGCCAGGTTGCGCTGCACGGCGGCGCGGCTTGCACCGATCAGCGCCTCGGCCATCGGAGCCGAGAGGACCGGCCAGTCGGTCAGCGCCGCGCGCAACGCAGGCGGCGTCCGGCCTGACAGCGAGGCCATGACGGTGTCCGCGCGCGTGGCCCAGGCCTCGAGATCGTCGAGGCGGCGCATGGCGCTAAAGATGGCGCTCTCCATGCCGTCGAGCCAGCGCGACAGGCGGTCGGCGGGGGAGCCACCGCCGCGCAAGCCCCCTGCCCCGCCCATGGCCAGCGGCGCAAAGACTGCGCCCTTTCCTTGACCGGCGGCAATTCGTGACGCTGTCACGGCAGCCTCCACGCTCTCAGACTGGTGGGTGAGACCGGCCAGGCTCCAGACGTGAAAGCCTGCGCAGGCGCGGCTGATCGGATGCAGGTTGCTCAGGGAGGCCATCAGATCCCGCCAGCTGTCCGCGCGGTCTGCGAGCGGCTCCGTCTCAAGGTCGGGATGCTCGGGGTCGTGGCGGCCGAGAAACTCGGCAAGGCCGGCCTCCGGGCCGGGGCTACCGCTCAGCCGCTGCACGGCCCATCCAGCGCGGGTCAGTGCGGCCGTGTCCTCTTGCATGCCCGACAGGCGCAGGTTGGTCCAGAGCGCCAGTCGATCCGGTGTGATCCGGTCCCCAAAAAACCAGCTCAGCTCCGCCGCCTCGATCAGAGCGAGATAGTGGCGCCAGCCCTCAGGCCCGCGCTGCAGCCGGTCATCCAGCGCGCCGAGCCTGCCAGCGACATGAGCGAGCCGTGCGGCATGGTCAGCCTCCGCTTTCCGCCACTCGTCAAGAACCGCAGCGGCCCGAGATTGCGCCCCGGGCCCTGACGGCAGGAGGTCGGGCTCCCCTTCGGTGGGACCCGGCAGGAACCAGAGATCGGCTTCAGAGGTCTCCTCGACCTCATTGAGGCCAAAGATAAAATTCACAGAGGAAGTAGGTGCTTGAGCCTTCATATGTGCAGAATAGGACAATCTTGACGCCTACCCAAGGGTTTCTTGGGCTGCGTCTCATTTTTGGTGTGCACACGCGCGTGCGACAGCCGGCGCAAGCTATCTGATCGAGCACAGGCTGAGGAAACCAAGGGGACTGGGCGGAACCGCGCCAGAGAGAGTGCCCTTGCACCTGTTTCCAAACGGTCGTTTACTGACGACAGATTAAATTGAAAACAGGCTTCTGATGCCCCTGATCGGCTACGCCCGCGTCTCCACCGAGGATCAGACCCCTCTGCCCCAGTCGCACGCGCTCCGTGCGGCCGGTTGTGCCGAGATCCACGAGGAACAGGCTTCGGGTGGCAATCGGTCCCGGCCGGTGCTCGCCCGCGTGCTGGACCGGATCGGCAAGGGCGACACGCTGGTCGTCATGCGCATTGACCGGCTGGCGCGGTCGCTGTCGCATCTGCTCGAGATCATAGAGCGGTTGGAGGCGAAGGGGGCGTTCTTCCGGTCATTGCAGGACCCGATCGACACCGCCTCGCCGCAGGGTAAGTTCACCTTGCAGGTTCTGGGGGCAGCGGCCGAGTTCGAGCGTGCCCTGATCCGCGAGCGCACCCGGGCCGGGCTGAAGGCTGCACGGAGCCAGGGCCGGATCGGCGGAAATCCGGGTGTGAGGCAGGGCGATCCCGCCGCTCTGCGCAAGATCAGGCTGGCGCGGCATGAGGGGTATATGGAGCGTCTGAACGAGCGCGCGCCGGATTGGGTGCCGCATGTGCGCCGGCTGCGTCCTGATATGGCTTGGGAGGATGTGCTGCGTCTCATCAACGCCCCCCTGCCCGAGGCGCGGCGTTGGACGCAAAGCCGCCTGCTGCGCGCGGTCAATGCCTATGTGCGAGATGGGATGCTGCCGGAGAGCGTGCTGGGCCGGGCCACGCGAAAGATGACCTCGGACCGCTTGCCGGCGCTCGTGGCGGCGATCCGGGGCGCAGACCCGCAAATCACACTGCAGGCGATCTGCGACCGGCTGGAGGCGATGCGCGAGCCCACCCCGCGGGGGCGCAGGCAGTGGCAGCCGTCTTCGGTCAAGATGCTGCTGGAGCGGGCCGAGAAGCTGGGGCTGCTGTAGTCTGCAAGTCTGCCGGTAGTTCTTTTCAGCGGTGGTTCAAGCAAATTCCATCTGACCATGATCGTCACACCCATGCGGTCGCTCGCGCCTAGCTGCTCACCCGGTTAGCCACCGCCCCGCAGCGCGCGTCACAATGAAAAATGCGCTTCCGGAAACGGATCGCAAGCGGTCTCGTCGCTCGACTACCGTGCCCCCACCCTTACCGGAACGCCCCAATCTTATCGGCCGCCTCAATACCGCCTGGGGAGAATTCTTCGCCGGGTTGTAGCAAACAAAGCCGGCGTCCCCATTCGGAGACCTAAGAGCGCAGAAGCACTCCGCTGAGCGACGGGTCGACTGTACGGACCGCCGTCACCAGACGCTCCATCAAGTTGGTGCGCACATAGCTGGCATGAAAACGGCTCGGTGCGATCAGGATCAACTGGCCGCCCTCGATTCCCTCATCAGTCAGCGGCGCTATCCAGGCGTCGAACTGGCTCGGATTATTCTGAGCAAGAAAGGCGCATGCATTGGCCCAACAATCAGTCGTTGCGGTACTGACCTGCCGTCGACGGAAGGGTACGATGGTCGTGTCTTTGTCGTCCTGGTTATCCGCCACACCCGCCGTGCTTCCCATACGTGCAATGAAGTCCGGGCCAATGTTTGGCCATGAGGGCTGCGTGTCACGCATGATGTTGGTAAACGAGATGCCAAGAACAGAAACCCGACCCCTCGCACCCGGTCGTTTTACGACGATCCAACCCAATTCGCGCAGACGCGCCATGTCACGCTTGACCGTCCGCTGATCGACCGCCCAGAGGCGGGCAATCTCTGTCTGGCCCATTGTCAGTTCGTCCCGCTGCCAGTTGTAGCGGGTGGTAATCAGCGCCATCAGGCGCAGGACCAGCCGCTGCCGATGCTTGTCGCCAGCAAGACCGTGCGCCATGAGGGCAGAGAGCAGGTCGTACTTCCTGCTTGATGCCTCTCGCCCGACGGGACGGATAAAATGCATTGCCTCTGCCTCACCTCAGCCGCCTTGTCGCGCTTTCGGGCGAGGCAACCTTGGGGGGGGTTCCAGCCTTCCGCGACAGCACATTCAGTGGGATGGCTTACGCTTTCGGAACGCTCTTCTCCATCCTGCTGTCATTAGCGTCCTAGTGCCGTCGAGAGTCAAGTGCAGGGTTTTGGCTTGAGGCAAGTCGAAGGCAACAGGAATTAAGAAAAATGGTATTCATGGTTATAGGGGACGCCTAGGCCGTCCCCTATTCCGTGGCTGCCTGTCCCCCATTATCTGGGGTACTACGGTATAATGACCCCCTATAATCGCCCTCCTGACCCGTCTCGTCCGCAGGGTGCAGCGAATCGGAGAGCACGTTGATTCGCGCCGCAGGCACCACTGAATTGGGGCTAACGTCCAGCCAACGGCTCGCGATGATCCAATCAAACAATGAGTTTACAAGAATGGCAAATTCGGCGTAAATCAACACTTATCGCTGAAAAGCGTTCTTATGAGGCGAGGGATAATGTATTCGCATGAAGATCTCGGTCGGTTACAGGGGCAATCTCTGCGGATGCAAGGTTGGATCCGGCGCCAGACGTTCAGCCCCGATGACAAGAAGACTCTGAGGCGCTTTTCCAGCTGGGAGGTGTCGGAGCTGATCTTTCGGATCAATCAGTCAACCTTTCGCGGTAAGCTCGCGGCAGATCCCAACCTTCCCCTCGGGGAAGTCGAGGAAGACGGGCGGCAGCGTTGGTTCAGTCTCGACGAGATCAACGAACTTCGGCGGCGTATTCGCGTCAACAGGAAGTCTCTGTTGCCGCCTCGGCCCGAGGGAAAGCGCGCGATACGCGCCGCCATCGCGAACTTTAAGGGGGGCGCCGGCAAGTCGACGGTGGCTCTGCACTTTGCACATGCCGCAGCGCTGGATGGATACCGCGTCCTGGCCGTTGACTTCGACCCGCAGGCGACGCTCAGCCATTCGATGGGCCTCAGCGATGTCGGCGAAGATCATACCGTCTGGGGCATCATGGCGCGTGATCTTGAGCGCGAGACCGACCGGATGAATGCGGCGTCAGAAGGTGCCGAGTCAGGCACCGCCCTGCCCCGTCGGAAGCTACCGCCCTCGATACGCGACCTGGGACTGGGCCCTTTGCGCCCAGCAGATTTCATCAAGCCGACGGCTTGGTCGACGATCGACATCATTCCGAGCTGCGCCAACGCTGCTTTCGTTGAGTTCGCGAGCGCTCAGTATCGGCACCTGAATCCGGAGTGGACGTTCTTTGCCGCCGTATCGCGATTTTTAGATAGTCTTCCTGACGATGCCTATGATCTCATCCTCTTCGACTGCCCACCGGCGATTGGATACCAGTCGATGAACGCAGTCTTTGCTGCTGATGTGTTGTATATCCCTTCAGGGCCTGGATATTGGGAATACGACTCGACGACGAGCTTCATCGGTCAGTTGGCCGAAGCCTTGGGTGACCTGTCAGACGGCTTCGAAAACTTCCCCACGGGGAAGATAGCGCTGCCAAAGCGCTTCGCGGATATTCGCTTTCTCATGACTCGCTATGAACCATCGAACGAGCTTCATCAGGCGATGCTGAGCGCGTTTCGTCAGGTCTTTGGCGATCGTATGGCTGAGCATCCGATCGAGCTGACGCGGGCTGTCGAGCAGTCAGGCCGCTTCCTGTCGTCGATATACGAAATAGACTATCGCGAGATGACCCGAGGAACATGGCGACGTGCGCGAGCAACCTTTGACCGTGCATATGAAGAGTTCCGCGGAAATCTCTTGGCCGCGTGGGAAACGCTGGAGGATGAGGTATGACCAGAAAACGCCGAGTCTTTGAAATTGACCTTCCAGTGGAGGATGACAGCTTCCCCACGGGGAAGGAAGCTGGACGGCGTGGGCCAATGGCAGCGGCAATCGTAGAAACCGCCGATTCAACACGCGAACGAGCCCGGATCGAGGCTGAAATTCGCGCCGAAAACGACGCTTTGGCGAAAGAGCATGTCAGGTTGAAGCGGGCAGGGCTCATTGTCGACATGATCCCGCTCGACTCTGTCGACACCACAAAGCTGGTGCGCGACCGCAATCCGGCGCCCGATCCTGAACTTGCCGAACTGGTCGATTCGATTCGGGAGATTGGGCTTTCCAATCCTATCCGCGTCGAGCCGAGCGATGGCGGGCGTTACGAGTTGATCCAGGGCTGGCGGCGGTTGTCAGCCTATCGCCGCCTTCGGGATGAAACCGGCGATAGTGAGCGATGGGGTAACATTCCGGCCGGGATCGCTGCGCGGGGCGACGCGCTGGAGGATCTTTACAGACGGATGGTCGACGAAAACCTCGTCCGCAAAGACCTGTCTTTCGCCGAGATGGCACAATTGGCACTCCGTTATGCAAATGATCCGCTAACGGGCGAAACTGACGCCGAAAAAGCCGTCGCAATCCTGTTCAAGTCTGCGGGCTATCAGAAGCGGAGCTATATCCGCGCGTTCATCCCGCTAATTGAGCGCCTGAGTAATATCCTGCTGTATCCTCACGAGATCCCCCGCGCACTGGGCTTGGCCTTGGCTCGCCGCATCGAGGAGCAGCCCGGAGTCATCGCCGCGCTGGAGGCCGAATTCTCTGGTTGGTCCGATCGCTCGGCGGCAGATGAGTTGTCGGTCTTACGCCGTTTTTCGGGACTCGAACAAGCCACAAGCAAGGTCGGAGCGCGTTTGGGTAGCTCGCCTGATGGTCTGTCTGAAATTGAGGAAGACGGGTCGGATCTTGGGGCAGGGCAGGGGACCAGCGGTGCGCGAGCGCGAATGACCTTTCAACTCGAGCGTCCGCAAGGAAAAGCAAAATGCACGGCAGCAAACGGGAGATTGGAGATTCGTCTTGGGCGCGACTTCACGGCCGTCGACAGACGGCGTCTGGAAAATGCGATAGTTCAACTACTTGATCAGATAGATTAGAAAGAGAGCGACGCCGTAGTCTGATAAGTTTAAAACGAGCGAAGGAAGGGTCAAGTCACGGCAAATTTCTGCTGCGACAATTACGTTCGTCGCCATAGAGCTGTGACCATCTTTTAAGCCGGCTTAGTCGCGTTCGCTCCTGTCATAGAGCTTTGGCTGCTGTGATGCGGCGCTGCTGGTGCACGGTCTTGGAAAACCGTGGACGGTCGCAGCGCTTAAAGTGGGAGGGGCGCCGGCTGTCCTGCCAGAGCGACCCGACCCAGAAGCAATTCAGGCGAAAGGGTTGGTGATCAGGCACCCGGTCGGGGTGAAATCATCGACGTTCCTGGTCGCCACGACGGCGTCGTGGCGAAGTGCCGTGGCTGCGATCAGCAAGTCGGCCCCGCTATGGCCAAGCCGGGCCGACAGCTCTCCCCAGATCCGCGCAACTCGCGCATCGACCGGAAGCAGGCGATCACCGAATAGCTGCTCCGTTCGCGCAAGCCATGCGCGCAGATCCGTTGCAAAGCTCGGATCAAGCTTATCCTGGCGGGCAATGCCGCGCTCGATCTCGCCCAAGGTCACGACGGACAGATAAAGCTGATCCTCTTGCTGCTGCGCGAGCCATGCGGCGACCTGAGGCGCGCGCTCGGGACGCCGCAGTGCAGAAACGACATTGGTGTCGAGGATCAGCATTCAGAACGCGACATCGCGCGGATGCACACCAGGGCGACTTTCATCGAGTTCTCCGCAGGGCTGCGCCAAGAGATGCCGGGCAAAGCTGCCACGCGCCGCCCGCGCTGCGTCCAGCATGCGAGCGTATTCAGCCGCAGAGAGGACGACGACAGCAGGCTTGCCGCGACGAGTTACCTCTTGCGGCTCGCCGGCGAGCGCCGCGGCAACAACCGCCGAAAAGCGGTTCTTTGCGTCCTGAAGACTCCACATTGCGAACCTCATCTAGCTACCTATCTAGACAGATAAGACTTATCGAAGTGACTTTCAATCTGTCGGAACTGATATCCCCTCATCGCTTTCGCCGGAACCGAGATTTCCGACGGGGTCCGATTTGCATACAGGGCAGCGATGATAGCGACCGAGTCGGCGTGAATCGGCTCGCCCTCTGGCCCTGACGGCATCTGGCTAGGGTTCAGCAGAATTGGACGCACTTGCCCGCGCCGGGTGGACCATCGGGCGACTAACAAGCGGCCTGGGGCCCGTGGTGAAACTTGCCGACCTCCCCGGCCGACATGAGGCCAAGTCTCTGGATCAGGACCGGCTCACTCAAGCAATCGCGCCTCTAATTGAGGCGACCTGCTCGCGGCAGGCGAAAGGCTGCATACGATCTTCCGCGCTTGCACGGACATTCATCATTGAACGCCCTCGGCGGCCGCTGCAGCTGGCACGGAATCTCGATCGGGACCAACAGCCAGCTCTCCCAGCCACGGAAGCCAGGCAGGATGAAGGGCATCGCAAGCGAATGCACCGCGTTCACCTCGACGCTGCAGTCGCATGTCAGGAAAGCATAGAGATTATTGGTGGTCCACCGACCGGCTGATCTGCAGGCGTCCCGCCATCTCGGCTTGCGGCGGCAGCGGCACCAGCTGCGGCCGAAGAACCTGCTTGCGGCGGCTTCAGGCCCTCATGAGCAGCTTCACCTTGGGGCCGCCCTGATCCCTTACTTCCTGGCGCTCGCAATTGCGATCATTTCGACAGCCATCCCGGCACGCGCTAGCCGAACACCGCCCGTGGCGCGCGCCGGTGGGTTGTCGCGATCCACCCATTCATCCCAGACGCGGTTCATGATGCCAATATCACTGATATCATTGAGCCAGACCTGAACCGAGGCCAGGTCCGCCTTTGAACAGCCCATTTTTGCGAGGACTCGATCAATATTCGCCAGCACCTGACGCGTCTGGGTGGCTACGTCGGCGGTCAGGTCGTCTGGCACCTGCCCTGCCAGAAAGACAATGTCGCCGATACGCGCCGCTTCACTCATGCGTGCGCCAGGGTTGGACCGGATTACAGACATGAACTTTCCTCCTGACTCAAGCACGCGCGGCCGACGTGTAATTGGTTCGGTCGTCAGAGAGAGGTCCGAAGTTCCGGTCGAAGAAGTGCAGCCAGTTGTCGCCCATGATCTTGTCTGCCTCCTCTTGCGAGAACCCTGCATTTCGCAATCCGTCGGCCAGTCCCGGCAGGCTGCGGTTGTCGGTGAACCAATCGGGTTGATCGGGGAAGCCGGCAGCACTTGCCGAGCCCTCGCCATAATCAATTTCGCGTGTCCAGCGACCAACGCGCATCCATTCGACGACACTGTCAGGCTGATCCTGACACAGATCGCTGCCAATGCCGATCTGGTCGACGCTCATCAACTCGGCCGTCCGGGCGACCATATCGCAGAAGGATTGCAGCGTGCACGCGCTGCCGTCCCTCAAATGATGCGGATAGAGCGAAAGCCCCAGCATTCCGCCGCTTTCCGCCAGTGCACGCAGCACCGTGTCGGACTTGTTACGCCGTGCCGGATGCCACTTCGCCGGGTTGGCATGCGTGATGGCGATGGGGCGCTGTGAATGGGCAATCGCATCCAGGGTAGAGCGGTCTGCCGAATGGCTCATATCAACAACAAGCCCGACCCGGTTCATTTCTGTCACCACTTGCCGGCCCATACGCGTCAGGCCCGGGTCCTCCGCTTCATAACAACCAGTCGCCAGCAGCGACTGGTTGTTATACGATAACTGCATGAACCGCGCGCCCAGCCGGTGGACGACCTCGACCAGGCCGATATCGGCTTCGATCGGGGCAGGTGTCTGGAAACCGAAAATGATCGCTGTCCGGCCGGTTGCGCGCGCATGGCGGATATCATCGCCGGTGAAAGCCTGCATGATCAGATCAGAATGGCGCTGGAAGCGAAGGTTCCAGTCCGTGATGTTGCGCACTGTTTCACGGAAGTCTTCATGATAGGCGATGGTCACATGGACCGCATCGACACCGCCATCGCGCATCTGGCGAAAGATCTTTTCGGACCAGTTGGCATATTGCAGGCCATCGATCAGGTGCGGTGGGGACACGGGCAGGCTCCTCGCTGGCTGGTCAGAGTTCGGTAAGACGTTGCCCTCTCGCTCGGCTTCAGTCACGTTCAAATATCTGAACCGTATTTGAGGCGCGTTTAAGTATGGCGATCAAGATCGAGATGCTGCGTAACTTCGTGGCCGTGGCAGAACTCGGCAACCTCAGTGATGCTGCCGAGCGGCTCGGACGGACTCCGTCAGCTGTGTCCATGTCCCTGAAGCAACTCGAAGACCATCTCGGCTCGCCCCTGTTCGAAAGCGACAGGAAGAATAGACTGACGGCGCTTGGACGCTTCACCTTGATTGAGGGGCGGCGAGAGGTGGAGCAATTCGCCCATTGCGTCGAGACGATCACCGCCTTCGCCAAAGCGCGCGTCGGCATTGTGAGGATCGGCGCCGTACCGTCCGTTACGACCGTGCTGCTGCCTACCGTTGTTCAAGCTTTCATGCGCGACCGCCCCGACGTGATCATTCACATCCGGGACATGGACTCGGCGACAGTCCTTCGAGAGGTCGAAATGCAGCGCATCGATATCGGGTTTGCTTCCAGCAGGATCGGCATGTCGGCGATCAGCGCCCGGCATCTGTTTACGGATCGGTTCGGGGTGGTGTGTCGTGCAGATCATCCGTTGCGGACGCTGCGCCGCGACCTGGAATGGTCAGATTTGCAGCCATTCACGCTGATCTCTAATGCGACCGGTGCTCAGATCGACGATCCGGAATTTCGAGCCATGGACGACGCGGCTTTCCTGCGGATCCGGAACACCGGATCAGTATTGGGGATGGTCAGGGCGGATGTAGGCATAACGATCCTGCCGAAACTGACGATCGACAGGGATGCTGATGGCCTGCTGTTTCTGCCGCTCGCCTACCCGCACACCGTCCGGCGCGTGAACATCCTGACCCGGATGCAGGCCGAACTACCGCCGGTCGCGCGCGCGTTTGAGCAGGCGGTGGTGGACAGCGTCGCAGAGCGCGCAGACCTGGTGCTGGGCGAGATTCAAGATAACTGAAATGCCCATCATTTCTTTTTGATTGATTGTAATCCAAGAACCGTGTGGCACTGGTGCATCACTGCATTTCAGGCCCGACCCGCAGTTCGGGCGTCGAGGGAGGTTCAAATGACCAGCAGGTTCAGCAGACGATCATTCATGGGCACCACCGCTGCGGCCGCGTTCGTTGCCGCCAGCATGCCACGCGGCGCGTTTGCCGCAGGCCCGGATTTTTTGACCATCGGCGGTGGCCCGTCAGGTGGTGTGTTCGGCATCGTGGGCACCGCCATTGCAAGCATGCTGTCACAGATCTTCCCCGACTCCATCATCGACGTGCAGCCCGGCGGGTCTGGGCCGAACCTGCTTCGCGTCGGAGCGGGCAAGGCCGATCTCGGGATCACATCGGCCAACAACGCTCTTGATGCTTGGGAGGGCCGTGATCCGGCGACGCCCGAGTCGCCAGTCCGCAACGTGCGCGGCATGATGACACTGATGCAGAGCGCGATACAGATTTGGGTCGATGCGCGGTCTGATATCCGCACTCTGGAAGATCTGCGCGGCAAGCAAGTCAGCGCGGGCCAGCCCGGACAGACGTCATGGCTCGTGTTCGAAAACCTGTTGGCCGCCGCCGGCATGACCCCCGGTGACATCGAAGCGAACGGCGGCAAACTGCATCCGCTCAGCTGGGCAGAATCTCAGGAGGCACTGAGCAACGGGCAGCTTGACGCAGTGATGTGGCTTTCCCTGTGGCCGCATCCGACCATTCTGCAGAATGAAACCGTGCGCCCGATGCGCACACTGTCATTCGACGGCGCTGTCCTTGAGAAGTTTCTGGGTGAAAGCGGCGGGGGCTTCGAGCGTGTGACGCTGCCTGCGGGTCTGTTCGGCGGACAGGACGAACCGGCTGAAACAGTGGGCACCAATACCATTCTTTTCGCAAAGGCCGACATGCCTGACGACATTGCCTACGACATCGTCAAGCAACTCTGGGAAAACCGCGAGGATCTGTATGCGGCCCATTCGCTACTGAAACACATGACTGAAGAGACGGTCGGAAAAGGAATGGTGGTGCCCGTGCATCCGGGGGCACGAAAATACTTCGAAGAGCAGGACATCGCCGTTGGCGACTCTGCCCTCGGCACCTGACGATTGAGAGGCTTCTGACGATGACCACTGCACCAGTCCCTGTCGCGCCGCTTCCTGTTGCCCGAGCGCAGGTGGAAAACAAGCTTCGCGACGGAGTCATCACCGCTTTGTCGCTCGCCATGACGGCGTTTCACCTGCTAGCGGCATCGCCGCTGTGGCTGGCGCCGAACCTGCTCCTGCGTGCGGTTCATATCTTGTTTGCGGTGGTCATCATCTTTTTGCTTCACCCGGTCGGGCGCGGCATCTTCGGGAGGCTGATCAATAGCGCTCTGGTCGCCCTCGCCATCGGCACACTCGGCTACGCCGCTCTCTATCACAGCTCGATTGCCGTGCGACCGCCTTGGACACTTGAGGCTTCGACTCTCGAGCTGTTCGTGGCGATGGGCGCAATATTTGTTGTGCTTGAAGCCACGCGGCGCAGTCTTGGCATGGCGATCGTCTGGCTATGCCTGATCTTTATCGTTTACGCTTTCGTCGGGCCGGAACTGCGTTTTGTCAGTTGGCTGCGCCCCCTGGCGCATGGTGGCGTCAGCATCAATGAATTTGTCGACCAGATGTATTTCAGCTTCGAAGGGCTCTTCGGCACCGCGCTTGGTGTCTCGGCGGAGTATATCTTTTTGTTCGTGATGTTCGGTGCGGTGCTTCAGGTCGCCGGCGGCGGTGACTTCTTCATCACCATCACCCGCGCGATGACCGGCCAAAGCCGTGGGGGGCCCGCGAAAATTGCGGTTGTCGCAAGCGGTCTGATGGGCATGATGTCGGGCAGCGCCGTGGCGAATGTGGCCACCACGGGTTCACTGACCATCCCGATGATGCTCAAACTTGGCTACCCACGCCGCTTCGCCGGCGCGGTCGAAGCCATCGCCTCGACCGGCGGACAGCTGACCCCTCCGATCATGGGGGCTGCGGCCTTTTTGATGGCCGGCATTCTAGGCATCAGCTATCTTGAGGTCGCTGCAGCGGCCATCATCCCGGCAGCGTTGTTTTATGTTGCATTGCTACTTGCCGTTCACTTGGCGTCGATCAAGCTGAACCTTCAGCCGCTTGACCGGGCCGAGGCTGGATCGACACGGGCCGTCCTCCTGGGCGGGTGGACCTTCCTGATCCCGGTCGTCATCCTGGTGGTGCTGATGCTTCAGGGATATTCAGCCGGCTTCAGCGCTTTCTTTGGTGTCATCGCCGCCTTCGTGACCCCCTATCTCAGGCCATCCACGTTTGTCGGCTGGCGGCAGCAGGTTGCCGGGATCCGGCTCGGTGTGGAAGGCGCCGTCGTCGTCGCTGCGGCCTGTGCGTCAGCGGGCATCATTGTCGGGATCGTTCAGATCTCGGGCCTCGGTTTCAAGTTCAGCGCCTTGGTCACAAGCTTCTCCGGTGGGTCGCTGGATATCGCGCTGCTTCTGGCGATGATCGCGTCATTCATCTTTGGCATGGGGATGCCGACCACCGCCGCCTATATCGTTCAGGCGACGCTCGTCGCGCCCGCGCTGGTCAAGCTTGGTGCCGATCCGCTGGCCGCCCATATGTTCGTGTTCTATTACGCTGTTCTGGGCCAGATCACGCCGCCGCTTGCAGTCGCAGCCTACGCCGCCGCCCCCATCGCCGGCGAAACTGCGACACGGGTCGGATGGACCGCGTTTCTGATCGGGCTGCCAATATACATCATCCCGTTCATGTTCGTGTCGAACACGGTACTTCTGACGCCGGAGCTAAGCGTAGACTTGCTCTATACGCTCTTGCGATCCGTCGTGGCTGTCGCCGCCCTGTCTGCGGTCGTTGTCGGGTGGCTGTTCGGCGCACGGCTGACTTGGGCGACTCGGGTCGTTCTGGTCCTTGCAGCGGTCATGATGATCCATCCGGACGTTCTGTCCACCCTTGCAGGCGGGCTCGTCCTCGCCGGCATCTATGGCTTTCAGCGCCACCAGTCGCGCCAAATTTCAAGGGTCCACTCGTCATGAACACAGCCTTTCCTCTACCTGAGCCAATTGGGACGGATTACGAATATATCTTGGCTTCGCGCCACGACCGGATCGTCATGGTTGCAGGACAGATCGCGAAGACCGCTCACAACCAGCTACATGCCGTCGGTCGTTGCGGTGAAGATGTCGACCTGCCGACAGCGCAGAAAAGCGCAGAGATCGCCGCGGCGCAGGCGCTCGCCTGGCTGACGCGGCAACAGGCGCCGGGTGAGCGGATCGAACGTATCATGCGCATGACTGCCTATGTCGCTGTTGGCGACAGCGGGGCCGAGGTCGATATTTCGGCGATCGCCGATGCAGCGTCGCGGGTCTTTATCTCCGCCCTGGGTGAGCGTGGCCGTCATCCGCGCTCGGTGATCGGCGTCAGCCGCCTCCCGCGAAACGCACCCGTGCTGTTGGAGGTAACGGGCGCCATCGGATCGTCGTCCTCAGAGTAGAAGACCGCGTGCAGCAGCACTCATCAAAGGCGCTACGGCCGCGACGACCTACAGCGTTGCAGGGGGCGAGAGCAATATCGTCTTCAACCTCGTAGCGGCCGAGCGACTGCGGCACCCTCGGCCTTCAGGTTCATCTCTCCTCGAAGGTGGCGCAGAAGGCGAGGGGTTCCGGCTCTCAGATGAAAGGGAGGGTGACGGATAGGGAAAGGCGCAAAAGGCGTCGTTTCTATCCAGAGCCAAGCGCCAGGAACCTCTCTTTTACCCTCGCCGCGAGGTCGCCCACGAGGCGCGACGAAGGACGAAGAGCAGGGGTAAGCATGTCATAGGTAAAGGGCTGTTCAGGCGACAGGGGTCGGACTTCGACCAGCCCCAGTTCGGCACAATGTCGGGCCGTAACGGGTTCGACAATCGACATTCCGGCTCCTCCGGCAACCATTGCACAGATAGAGAATGACAGCTGCGCTTCGGCGACCACAAGAGGCCGCACTTTCGCCAACGAGAAGAAATGATCTGTGTCCGACCGGGTGCTTATCTCGCTTCCAAGGGCGATGAAGGGTTTGCCGTGGAAGTCTCTGGGTTCAAGCACCTGCTTCTCGCACAAGACGTGGTTTGGCGGTAGCACCGCCAGCATAGGCAAGGTTCCCAGAGGCTCGCGCCGAATGGCGGGAAGGTCCACGTCCAACGCGCTGAAGCCGATGTCGAACTGCTGCGAACTTACATGTTGAACGACGGCATGCGAACTGCGAACCCGAAGCGAGACGGCTATTCCTGTCCGTTCTGCCAGAAACTGGGCGACAATGGACGGCAGAAAGCTCAGGCCCAGTGCGGGCATGGCAGCGATTTTAAGGCTACCGCTGCGATACCTCCTGATATCGTCCGCCACGCGAGAGACCTCCTGCAAGCCGACATATGAGCGTCTGACCTCCTCGTAGAGCGCGTTCGCCTCAGGTGTTGGGGTCAGGCTGCGCCCAATCCTGGCAAACAGCGAGAACCCCAGTTCAGCCTCCAAGTCCGCCAGCAGGCGACTGACCGACGGCTGGGTCACAAACAGCAGATCAGCGGCCGCGGTGACAGACCCGCTCTCAATGATGGCGCGAAAGGCCTCGATCTGGCGGTGGGAGAGTTTCATGTCCAACTCATAGTATTTGAACATGTGTAGCATAAAATTTCCGATTTTACATATCGAACGCGATTCCGCCATGTGACAGGGGAGGAGATGCGACCATGGTCCCACAATCACCCACGGCAATTATCGGCGGCGGCATCGTCGGGCTGGCCGTGGCTTTGGGCCTCGCCACGCGCGGGCATAATGTGCTGGTGCTGGATGGGAGCGACCAGGACATGCGCGCTACGCAGGGCAATTTCGGTCTTGTCTGGTTGCAGGGAAAGGGCGCCGGGCACGCTCCTTATGCCCGTTGGTCTTTTCAGGCAGCGCAGGCTTGGGCCGGTTTCGCCGACTGGCTGTCGTCACTGACAGGGATTGATGTCGCCCTGTGCCAACAGGGCGGATACGAATTTTTCACCGACGCCCGCGAGTTTGAAGGCTTTGGTCAGGAACTGCGCCAGCAAGCCGCTGCTCTGGGTGAAGGCTTTTCCTTCGAGTGCTTAAGCCAAGGCGATCTTTCGCACCGGTTGCCCGGAATAGGTCGCGCGGTGGTTGGAGCGACATTTTGCCCGCTGGACGGGCATGTAAATCCGCTGCGGCTGCATGTCGCGCTGCGCAAGGCAGGTCAGGCAGAGGGCGTTCGTTTCGTCGGAGACGCGCGTGTGGCGTCGGTGCGTGCGAAAGCTGAGGGCTTCGAGATCCTTCGCGAAAACGGTGAGACGATCTGCGTCAGCCGGGTTGTTCTCTGCGCGGGCTTGGGTGCCGCGCATCTCGGTCCCCAACTCGGGTTCTGCGCGCCGATCCGCGCGCAGCAAGGGGAGTTGCTGATTACCGAGCGGGTTGCCGACCGCCTGCCGTTCCTGTCTAGCACGATCCGGCAGGTGGATGAGGGCGGACTGCAGATTGGCGGCACCAAGGCAGAAGCCGAAAATGATGTCGAGACTACTGAGCATATGGTCGGGCTGGCGCAACACGCTGTGCAGGTTTGGCCCAGACTGGCCGATATCCGCGTGCTGCGGTCGTGGGCGGCGCTGCGGGTGATGACGCCTGACGGCTATCCGATCTATCAGCGCTCCACCGATTACCCTGGCGCGTTTCTCGTCACCTGCCACAGCGGGGTGACGCTGGCACCGCTGCATGCGACGCGGCTGGCCGAGTGGATCGACGAGGATCCCGCGGCCCCGAAGCTAGAGGCTTTCGATGAACGCCGCTTCGCGCTTTCATGACGCACCGGGCGTGGTCCCGCGCAGTATCCGAATGAGTTTCGAGGGCGCAGAGGTGCTGGCTCGCCCGGGGGAAAGCGTCGCCGCCGCATTACTGGGGCGGGATTCTGCCGCAACACGCACCACCCCTGTGAGCGGGGCAGGGCGCACCCCCTTCTGCATGATGGGGGTCTGTTTCGACTGCCTCGTGACCATCGACGGCCTCCCGAATGTGCAGGCATGCATGGTCGAGGCGCGCGAAGGCATGGTTATCCGCCGCCAGCATGGCGCGCGCCGGATCGGGAAGGGCTCATGACCGTCGATCTGGCCATCATAGGCGCAGGACCAGCGGGCATGGCGGCGGCCAGAGTGGCCGCCGAAGGCGGCCTCCGCGTTACGCTTCTGGATGAACAAAATCGTCCCGGGGGACAGATCTATCGCAATATCGCGACAGCCGCGGAGTGGGGCTGGCTCGGAAACGATTATGCCCGTGGCGTCGATCTCATTCACGGTCTGAACCATCAGCTGATCACGCATCAGCCGCGCGCGACAGTCTGGCGCATCGACTCTGATCAGGGCATCATCTGGTCGCGAGACGGTCAAAGCCACGTTACCACGGCCGCACAGATTTTGCTCGCCACCGGTGCCCAGGAACGACCGGTGCCGTTTCCGGGCTGGACCCTGCCCGGCGTCATGCCAGCAGGTGCGGCACAGGTTCTGATGAAGCAGTCGGGCATGGTTCCCTGCGACGCCATCCTCGCAGGGGCAGGGCCGCTGCTCTATCTGGTCGCCGCGCAAATGATCGAGGCCGGGTCGCCGCCGCAGGCGCTGATCGAAACTGACGTCGACCTTCTGCGCGCCCTGCCCAGGCTGCCGCGGGCCGTTCCCGGTGCCAAGACGCTGGCCAAGGGGTTGGGCCTGATCCGCCGCATTCGCGCCGCGGGCGTCCCGCGTTATCGAGGCGCGAAGGATCTCCGTGCGGCTCAGGTCCAAGACGGTCAGGTTGCTGTCAGTTTCAGCACGCGCAGAGGAAGGCAGAAACTGACATCTTCCCTGCTGCTGACCCATCTGGGCGTCATCCCGCAGACGCATTTGGCGCGTGCGATGGGCCTTCGGCACGTCTACGACCATGCGCAGCAGGCGTGGCGACCAAGCCTGAGCAGGTGGGGCCAGTCCTCGATCGAGAATGTGTTTGTCGCGGGCGATGGCGGCGGTATTGGCGGTGCAGATGCTGCGCGCGCGCAGGGTGCACTTGCCGCGATTGAAATCCTGCACCGTGCCGGACGGCTGGACGCCGCGGAACGTGATCACCGCGCCCGGCCGTTGCGCCGCAGCTTGTCGCGAAGCCTGTCGGTCCGCCCGTTCCTGGACGCCGCCTATCCCGTGCCGCCGGACTTTCTTGCCCCCGCCGACGAGACCATCGTGTGCCGCTGCGAAGAGGTCACCGCCCGCGCGATCCGCGACGCTTTGGCAGACGGCGCGCATGGTATGCGCCTGATGCGCACTACGCTGCGCACCGGTATGGGACCCTGCCAAGGCCGCATGTGCGAAGCGACGGTTTCGGGCCTGATCGCCGAAGCAACAGGCCGCGACCCTTCCATGATAGGACCGGGTCGCGCCCGCAGCCCCGTCAAGCCCGTCACCTTGGCCGAGATTGCCTCGCTCGGCCTCCATCCCGAGGAAAACTCATGACCGAAGCCGCCCTTCGTATCGAGAACATGCACAAGAGCTTTGGCGATCATGTCGTTCTGAAAGGCATTTCGATGACAGCTGAAAAGGGCGACGTGGTAGCGATCTTGGGCGCTTCCGGATCGGGCAAAAGCACCTTTCTGCGCTGCATCAATCTGCTTGAGACGCCAAGCGACGGCAAAGTCTGGCTGAAGGGCGAGGAAATGCGGATGACTACCCGCCATGGCATCCGACGCCCCGCGGATCTGAGACAGGTCGAGCGCATGCGGTCGAAGCTGGCCATGGTCTTTCAGAGCTTCAACCTTTGGTCGCATATGACCGTGCTGGAAAACATCGTCGAAGGCCCCGTGAATGTGCTGGGCATCGCGCGGCGCGAGGCTGGCGAAAAGGCCGCCGCCTTACTCGCCAAGGTCGGACTGGCGGACCGTGCGGACTACTATCCCGCCCACCTGTCGGGCGGTCAGCAGCAGCGCGTGGCGATCGCCCGCGCCCTGGCCATGGAGCCGGACGTCATGCTGTTTGACGAGCCGACCTCGGCCCTTGATCCCGAGCTCGTGGGCGAGGTGCTCGCGGTGATGCGGGCGCTTGCGGATGAAGGCCGGACCATGCTTGTCGTGACCCACGAGATGGCCTTTGCCCGCGATGTCTCGACCCGGACCGTGTTCCTGCACCAGGGGCAGGTCTGCGAGGAAGGCGCGCCCGGAGATCTGTTCCGCAATCCCCAGACCGAGCAATTCCGGGCCTTCCTGTCCCGGATGAACTGACAAATCCAACGGAGGTATCACCATGATCAGACGAACTCTTCTTGCTGCCGCCGCACTCGCGGCCCTTGCCACCGGCACCTTCGCGGCCGAGAGCCTTCGCATCGGCGTCGAGGGCGCCTATCCGCCGTTCTCATTCAAGGAAGCCGATGGCAGCCTTTCGGGGTTCGACATCGAGATTGCCAAGGCGCTTTGCGCGCAGATGCAGCGTGACTGCGAACTGGTGGAACAGGAATGGGACGGGATGATCCCGGCCCTGAAGGCGCGCAAGTTCGATGCCATCGTGGCGTCCATGTCGATCACCGAAGAGCGCAAGCGCCAGATCGATTTTTCAGAGAAATATTACAAAACCCCGGCCCGGGTCGTCGCCCCCAAGGCGTCGGGCCTGGAAGGCTCCGCCGAGGCTCTTGCCGGCAAGCGTTTGGGCGTGCAGCGTGGCTCGACCCATCAATGCTATGCCGAGGCGCATTTTCCCGATGCAGAGATCGTTCTTTACGGCACGCAGGACGAGGTCTTTCGCGACCTTTCGCTGGGTCGCATCGACGCGCAGCTGTCGGATTCTCTGATCGCGCAGGAAGCGTTCCTGTCAAAACCCGAGGGGGCGGAGTACGCGTTCCTGCCCGGGGATCACACGGATGTCGAATGTTATGGCGAAGGCGTGGGCATCGCCGTGCGCAAGGGTGACGAAGAATTGCGCGATGCGCTCAGTGCAGCAATCGCCGCGATCCGGGAAGACGGCACCTACGCCACGATCAACGACAAATACTTCCCCTTCGACATCTACGGCGGTCGTCCCGAGGGGATGTAACCGCAGCCGGGGGCGCCAGCTGCGCCCCCGCCAGCCATTGAGGCGAAGATGGATCTGCTTTTTGAATATCGCGAACAGCTTCTGGCGGGGGTCATCACCACGGTCCAGCTTGCTCTGACCTCGCTCGTGCTCTCGGTCAGCTTGGGCCTGCTCGGTGCCTGGGCGAAGCTCTCTTCCAGTCGCGTGGCAAACGCCGTGGCCGGCGCCTATACGACGGTCGTGCGGGGCGTGCCGGACCTGGTGCTGATCATGCTGGTCTTTTTCGGTGGGCAGGTCACGGTCAACGCAATCGGTGCCGCCACGGGCTTGTGGGATTATGTAGAAATCAGCCAGTTCATTGCCGGCGCCGCCACAATCGGCGTGATTTTCGGGGCGTATTTCACCGAAACCTTCCGAGGTGCGATCCTTGCCATTCCGCGCGGTCAGATCGAAGCCGGAACTAGCATTGGCATGTCCCGATCGTTGGTTTTCCGCCGCATCATCTGGCCGCAGATGGTACGATACGCACTGCCGGGTTTCGGCAACAACTGGCTGGTGCAGTTGAAGACGACCGCACTGGTGTCGGTGATCGGCCTGCAGGACCTAGTCTATAACGCGTTTTCGGCCGGCCGCTCGACCGGAGCGTTGTTCACCTTCATGGCGGCGGCATTCGTGATCTATCTGGCGCTGACGGCTAGTTCCGATCTCGGTCTTCGCGCGCTGGAACGCCGCTACAGCCGCGGCGTGGTAAGGGCGTGACGATGGAAAACCTGCTCTCATGGGCTCCGCTGGATCTGGCCCTGATCGCTGAGAATTTCGACCGCTTTCTTTATGGCGTCGGAGTCACGCTGAGCCTGACCTTCCTCTCTCTGGCGATAGGCGGTGCATTGGCAGTGCCGCTGGCTATCGTGCGCGCGTCCCGCCACCAAGTCCTCAACCCGCTGGTATGGTTCTACACCTATGTCTTTCGTGGCACCCCACTGCTGGTCCAGACCTATTTGTTGTATTATGGCGCGGGCCAATTCGAAGTGGTCCGCAACAGCTGGCTATGGGATCCGGTGCTGTCGCATGCCTGGTGGTGCGCCCTGATCGTGTTCACGCTTAACACCTGCGCCTACACCACCGAGCTTTTGCGCGGCGCGATCGCGGACACGCCCAAGGGCGAGGTCGAGGCTGCCATCGCCGTCGGCATGTCAGGACGTGGGCGGCTGCGGCGGATCGTGCTGCCTTCGGCCTTTCGCCGCGCCATTCCAGCCTACTCGAACGAAGTGATCTTCATGCTGCACGGCTCGGTGGTGGCCAGCACCATCACGCTGCAGGACATTCTGGGTGTCGGCCGCTGGCTGAACGGACGCTATTACCTGGCGTACGAGGGGCTGATCACCGCCGCCATGCTGTATTTCATCATCGTCTTTGCAATCACACGGGTCTTTCGTTGGCTCGAGCGGCGCTATCTGCGCCATCTCGAACGCCGCCGTGAACCCGTCGCACGCAACATCGCACCACCGATGGGAATCAAATGATCGAACGCTTCCACACCAACGCAAGGATGAGCCGCATCGTCCGCCACAACGGCACCGTCTATCTATGTGGACAGGTTGGCGAGGGCGAGACCGTGACCGAGCAGACTCGCGACTGCCTATCCCGCGTCGACTCGCTGCTGACCGAGGCCGGATCCACTCGCCGCGATATTCTGGCGGCGACCATCTGGCTTGCACACATGTCCGATTACCCAGCGATGAACGAAGTTTGGGACGACTGGATACCCGCAGGCTGCGCGCCCGCACGCGCCTGCGCCGAGGCGCGACTGGCGGGCTCGGATCTTCTGGTCGAGGTCATCGTGACGGCGGCGGTGTCGACATGAGGGCCCGGACCTGCATTCTGATCGGCGCGGGTATTGACTGCGGCAAACGCCGGCGCGGCTGCTCCATGGGGCCTGACGCCTTGCGGGTGGCTGGGCTGGCTGAAACGCTGACCGCCCTTGGCTGGTCTGTCGAGGATCGCGGCGACCTGCCGGGTCCCAAGGCGCCGCCGCCGGCGCCAGAGGGGCATGTTCATGCGCTGACGCAAACCGCGGAATGGACGCGGCTGCTATCGGACGCGGCTCTGAACGCAATGGCTGAAGGCTTTCCCATCTTCATGGGCGGTGACCACGCGCTCTCGCTGGGCACGGTTGCGGGCGTGGCCGATTACGCAGCGGCCACAGGGCGGCCGCTGTTTGTGCTGTGGCTTGACGCGCATCCCGACGTTCATAATCCTGACACGACCGCCTCGGGAAACCTGCATGGGACCCCCATTGGCTATGTCACCGGGCAGCCTGGTTTCGACGGCTTTCCGCCCCTGATGAACCCGGTTCCCCCCGGAAACATCTGCTTTATTGGCTTGCGCTCCGTGGACGGACCCGAACGCGCGGCGATCCAGTCGGCCGGGATGCGCGCCATCGACATGCGTCAGATCGACGAACGCGGGATCGCCGCCCCCCTGGCCGAATTCATCGCCGAGGTGCGTGCCGCGAATGGCATGCTGCATCTGTCGCTGGATGTCGATTTTCTCGATCCCGCCATTGCCCCGGCCGTTGGCACCACTGTTCCCGGCGGGGCAACCTTTCGCGAGGCCCACCTGGCGATGGAAATGCTGCATGACAGTGGGCTTGTCACCTCGCTGGACCTCGTCGAGCTGAACCCGTTTCTGGACGACCGCGGCCGCACCGCCTCACTGATGGCGGATTTGACTGGCTCGCTTTTTGGGCGTCGCGTCTTCGACCGTCCCACCCGCAGCTACTCCTGAAGGACTGTCATGACTGCTCCCAAACCCTCCGAATTGGCCTTTATCCGCTTCGTCAGCGTTGAGAACATGATGCGGCTGGTCCATAGCATCGGCGTCGAAACCGTGCTGAAAGACCTCGCCAACTATATCGAGGACGACTTCCGCCGATGGAGTCAGTTTGACAAGACGCCGCGCGTGGCCGCCCATTCCAAGGATGGCGTGATCGAGCTGATGCCAACCTCCGATGGCGTTAGCTACGGGTTCAAATACGTCAACGGCCACCCCAAAAACACGAAATCGGGGTTGCAGACCGTGACCGCCTTCGGACTGCTGGCTCGCGTTGACACCGGCTATCCTGAACTGCTCACCGAAATGACCGTGCTGACCGCGCTGCGCACTGCCGCTACCAGCGCCATGGTTGCCAGTCATCTTGCACCGAAAGGGGCCACGACCATGGCCATGATCGGCAATGGGGCGCAGTCGGAGTTTCAGGCCCTGGCGATGCGCGCCATCTGCGGCGTCGACCGTTTGCGGCTTTACGACATCGACCCGACCGCGACGGCGAAACTGGTGCGGAACCTGTCCGGTCTGGGCTTCGACCTGACCACCTGCAAGACTGCGCAGGACGCAATCGAGGGCGCGCAGATCATCACCACCTGCACGGCCGATAAGCAATACGCCACGATCCTCACGGACAACATGGTCGGCGCGGGCGTCCACATCAACGCCATCGGCGGCGACTGCCCTGGCAAGACCGAGTTGCATGGCGACATTCTTCGCCGCGCTGATGTCTTTGTCGAATACACCCCACAGACCCGGATCGAGGGCGAGATCCAGCAGATGCCGGCTGACTTCCCCGTGACTGAGATGTGGCAGATCATTGATGGCAGCGCACCCGGGCGCACCTCTGACCGTCAGATCACGCTGTTCGACGGCGTGGGCTTCGCCATCGAGGATTTCTCTGCACTACGTTACATTCGCCAGAAGCTGACCGGCACCGGCTTTTATCAGTCTCTCGATATCATCGCCGATCCAGACGATCCCAGGGACCTCTTTGGTATGCTGACCCGCGCATCGAGGTCGGTGGAAGATCCTGAAGGCTGAGAGTGATAGACACTTCACGTCGCCTCCTGCGAGCGGAAGTCTGCCTGTCCGGCGCATCAGCCGTTTTCGGGCTTTCGCGCCCTCGTTGCGGCGCAAAGTTAGCCTGGGCCTTGGAATCGAGTATGGCTTCTAAACCTGTTCGGGGCTGTCCCGGCTGGCCTCCGCGCTGGCGCGGAAAACCTCTGGAGGCAATGAAGCCTCGGCTCGCGATCTAAAACCCAAAGCCTTGGTTTTCTATGATAACAACTGTCGCACGAGCAGTATCAGGCCTGACGCAAAGCTCAGGCCGATTATCAGACGTCGAAAGACCTCGTCCGAGAGGCGTTGAAAAACGACGATGCCGATCTCGGCACAGATGATGCCGACAGGCAACGTGAGGGCGATGAAGACGAGGGTCTGGAATGTGTAGGCACCTTTCACGGCCAGCATTATGGCGGTCAATGAAAGCACCGCGCCATTGAAGGGCTGCAGGACGGCGCGTGTTTCTTCCTTTGTCCAGGGGCGCATTGAGCACCACATTGTCGGAAGCGCCCCAGAAAGAGACGCGGCACCGCCAAGTACGCCGCTGATGAACCCCACCGCGGCATCTATGCCAGGCGTCGGGTGCGTAATGTTGGGCAAGGATCTGCGCAGGCTGAAGAACCCTCCATAAAGGATAAGAAAGAATCCGATGGTGATCTTCAGGGCATCCGCTTCCACTATATTGAGCAGCATGATGCCGAAGGGTATTCCGACGATCGCTGGGATCAGAAATCGTGCAAGCCTGCGCCGATTTTCGCGGATTGTCTCGCGAACTATCCACAAGCCTCTCAATCCGCTGATCACGGAGTGGACGACGACGATGGCAATCGCCTGCACAGGTGGCAAGACACTAAGGAGGAAACCCAAGGAAAAAAGGGCGGTGCCGAAACCGGCCAGACCGTTAATGAGGCCGCCCGCCACTGTCCCGACGATTAGATAGACAAGAATGCCGAGTTCCACGCGCCAACTCCACTTTCCGTGACGACTGCCCAGATTTTTTCTCTCTTCAGTTTGAGAAAGGCCGGGCGCTGAAAGACATGCTTCTCTTCAATCGCTGCAATGAAGACAGGTCTTGATGAGCGTCTGGACCGACGTTTGTTTCAGCCCTTTGATCTCGCCCGGCCTATCAGGCGGGTGAACCTATGTTCATTTGGTTCAGTGAGGGACTGCGACCGCCAGCGCCGATGTAGGCCGGCTCATTCCCATCAACGGCCGCTCTGCATCGCAGGACTGAAGCCACCGCTCGGTTTGTGCAATGATGGCTGGTCAACCTGCACAGCGGTAACCGCAGTCGCCGCGATGATATCGTCGACGGAACATGCTCGTGATAGATCGTTCGCAGGCTTTGCCAAGCCCTGCAGGATTGGTCCAATCGCGTTCAGACCTCCGAGGTGCTGAGCGATCTTATATCCGATATTGCCCGAAGCAAGGTCGGGAAAGATGAAGACGTTGGGGCGACCGCTCAGCCTACTGCCTGACGCTTTTTTGGCGCGGACTGCGTCATGGAGGGCAGCATCGAATTGTAGTTCCCCATCAACTTCCAGATCTGGCTCGGCCTCACGGATCAGCGTCAAAGCTTCGCGGATGCGCGTTATGCTGGGATGATTGGCGGAACCTGCCGTCGAAAATGACAGCAGCGCGACGCGCGGCGTCTCGTTCAGGAGCTGCCGGCAGGACAGCGCCGCCGAGCGTGCAATAGCTGCCAGCTCTTGCGCGTCCGGCGCAATTACCAACCCGCAGTCTGCAAACACCATGCCACCCTTGATCGGTGCCTCAGGCGTGCAGGAGAGCATCAAAAAGAAGCTGCTGACGATGCTTGCATCCGGGGCGCGTCCAATGATTTGCAGCGCTGCACGGACCGTGTCAGCCGTTGTAGCTACGGCACCGCCCACGGTCCCGTCAGCCTTACCCAAACGAACTCTCATTGCCGCTTGACGGATTGGGTCGCGCATATCTTCAAGGGCTTGCTCCGCCGTCAGTCCTTTTCCCGCCCGCATTTCGTGCCAGTGCGTCGAAAGCTCGACCAGATCGGCCGCTTCGGCCGGGTTAAGCGTGGCCACGCCGGGCAAATCAGGTCCATTCATCAATGTGATGCGCGCCAAGCGCAGTTCGGTGAGCCGGATAGCGGCTTCGACAACGCGCGGATCATTGCCTTCAGGTAAGATAATGTGGCGAGGATGGGCGCGGGCGGTGTCGAAAATGCGTTCGAGCGGCTTCATGGGGTGTGACCTTTCAGAAAGCGCGACAGACTGAGAGACTGCGGCGGGGCTGCGAGCTAAGGTTTGCGACGGTCGTTCAGCCGCAAAGGGATGTGCCGCGTCAGCCCATGAGATGCAGTCCGATGACGATAAACGCGCCGAGGAAGATCGTTTCAGCGACCATAAGACCGATGGCGCCAGCGCCCACCTCGACCATCCGGCCGAGCGACGTCTTGATCCCCACTGCGGCAATTGCGACCAGCAACGCCCACCGCGACAATGCACCCGCCCCTTCGGCAAGTATCTGCGGGATCAGCCCGAACGAATTCACCGCCGCGAGCGCCAGAAAGCCGATGACAAAGCCGGGCAGAAGCGGCGGCTTCTTTCCGGAGGAAAGGTCGCTGGCGCCCATCTGCCGGATGGCGACCGAGAAGCCAAGAACGACCGGTGCCAGCATTGACACGCGGATCAATTTCACAAGCGTAGCGGTCTCGCCAGTCTCTTCGCCGACAGAAAAGCCAGCGCCAACGACCTGAGCGACGTCATGAATGGTGCCGCCAAGGAAAACACCGGAGTCGCGGGCGTTGAATTCGAAGATTTCCGACAGCATTGGATAAACGACCATCGCGACTGTCGAGAGCACGGTGACACACAGCACGGTAAAGACCAGATCGCGTTCGGACTTCTCATGTTTCGGCAGGACTGCGGCAATAGCCATCGCCGCTGATGCGCCGCAGATCGCGACAGAACCGCCGGTCAGGAGAGCGAAGCGCCAACTGCGACCGACAAACCGGCTTGCGAGCAGTGCAAAACCAATGGTCAGGACTACCCCACTGATCACAAGTGCAATGGCAGGCCCGCCGAGTTCGGCAAGCATGTTCACGCTGATGCGCGCACCCAGCAAGGCCACCCCAAGGCGCAAAACGGTGCGCGCCGTAACGGCGACGCCCGGCGCGGTCCGAGCGCCCTCCTCGGATAGAAAATTTAGCGCCAGCCCCAGCAACAACGCCAACAGCATTGCCGGCGCGCCGTAGTGTTCTGACAAGAACTGCGCGGTAATGGCGACGAGAACCGAGACGGCGAACCCAGGAAAGATCTCTTTCATCGTATCGACGCCGGTCAGGCGCGCAGTAAAGCTCGTCATGGAGGCACTCCCGTGGAGAGCGGCCTGGCGGCGCATGCCGCCAAGCCGCGGACATGTCAGACGGCGCCCTGTTGCGGGCGCATGTCGGCGGCATCGATTCCTGCCACCTCGACCGGCGCTTTCATTGCGTCGCGGCGGAACGGCTCACCCAACTCCTGATTCAGCAGAACCTCGATGAAGGTGGTCTTGCCCTCTTTCATTTGCCGCTCGACCGCGTCGTGCAGCTCATGGGTCAGTTCCTCGGCACTGCGCACGACGACACCTTCCAACCCACAGGCTTTGGCAATCCCTGCATAGGAGGTGTCGCGGTCCAGTTCGGTGCCGACGAAGTTGTTGTCGTACCACAGCGTCGTGTTCCGCTTTTCCGCGCCCCACTGATAATTGCGGAAAATGACCATGGTGATGGCCGGCCAGTCCTCGCGGCCGCACGCCGTCATCTCGTTCATCGAGATCCCGAAAGCGCCATCGCCGGCGAAGCCGATCACCGGCGTGTCGGGATTGCCGATCTTGGCCCCAAGGATCGATGGAAAGCCGTAACCGCACGGACCAAACAGGCCGGGAGCGAGATATTTCCGCCCCTGCTCGAAGGTGGGGTAGGCGTTGCCGATGGCGCAGTTGTTGCCGATATCCGAACTGACGATGGCGTCGGCAGGCACCGCCTGCATGATCGCCCGCCAGGCCTGGCGTGGCGACATCAACTCACTGTCGCGCTCTCGCGCTTCGGCATTCCATTCAGTGCCCGGATCATCCTGCTCATGGTCCAGTGAGGACAGCTCCTGCGCCCAACGGCTTTTCGTGGTGCTGAGCAGGTCCCGGCGATCCTGCCGTCCGGCATCGCCGGCATGGCTGTCGAGCTGCGCGAGGATGGCGCGCGCCACCTTGCCTGCATCGCCCTGAATACCGACGGTGACCTTCTTGGTCAGGCCGATACGGTCGGCGTTGATGTCGACCTGGATGATCTTTGCGTCCTTGGGCCAGTAGTCGATGCCGTAGCCTGGCAGGGTCGAGAACGGGTTCAGCCGCGTGCCGAGGGCAAGAACCACATCCGCCTTGGCGATCAACTCCATCGCCGCCTTGCTGCCGTTATAGCCCAAAGGGCCCACCGCCAGCGGGTGGCTGCCCGGGAAGCTGTCATTGTGCTGGTAGTTCGAGGCGACCGGGGCATCCAGACGCTCGGCCAACTTCACCAGATCGGGGATCGCGCCGCCAAGAACCACGCCAGCACCCGAAAGGATGACCGGGAACTTAGCCTCGCTCAGCAGCTTGGCCGCATTGGCCACGGCCTGCTCGCCCCCGGCAGGACGCTCGAAGGCGACGATCTGCGGCAGTTCGACGTCGATCACCTGGGTCCAGTAGTCGCGGGGGATGTTGATCTGCGCGGGCGCGCTGTTGCGCCAGGCCTGCATGATCACCCGGTTCAGCACCTCGGGGATGCGGTTCGGATCGCGCACCTCTTCCTGATAGGCGACAGCATCGGCAAACAGCCGCATCTGCTCCATCTCTTGGAAGCCGCCCTGTCCAATGGTGCGGTTGCCGGCCTGGGGTGTCACCAAGAGCAGCGGAGTATGGTTCCAATAGGCAGTCTTGATTGCGGTGACAAAGCCGGTCACACCGGGACCGTTCTGGGCAATGGCCATCGACATCTTGCCGGTAGAGCGGGTAAACCCGTCCGCCATCATGCCGGCGTTGGTTTCGTGCGCGGTGTCCCAGAACGTGATGCCCGCCTTCGGGAACAGATCCGACACCGGCATCATTGCCGAGCCGATAATCCCGAAAGCATGCTCGATCCCGTGCATCTGAAGAACTTTGACGAAGGCCTCTTCGGTGGTCATTTTCATGGTGTCGCTCCTTATTTGCGCTCATCTCGGAATTGATAAAGGTGATACAGCCCACGCTGGCCCAAGCGCCGGAACGGCGTTTTCCAGCCCTCGTGAGGCAGCTCGTTGTTGAAAATCGGCAGGTCAGGCACTCGTTCGCCCGCCACAAGTTGCGCCATGCGTCGTCCGGCCATTGCGGAATACATCACGCCGTTGCCGCCATATCCCAACGCATAGTAGGCGCCCGGCAGGTCGGGCAGGCCGGTGATGCGCGGCATCATGTCATGGCTGACATCCACCCAGCCCCACCAAGAATAATCCAGCTCGACCTCGCGCAGAGCCGGGAACTTGCGCGCCATTCCCTCTCGAAGCCCCTTCAGATGCGCAGGGTTGGCAGCATCACGGCCAGTGATCGCGGCGCGCGAGCCGATCTGCAGTCGGTTGTCGGGCAGCAGGCGGTAGTAATGGCGCAGCGTTCGCGTGTCGGTCAGGGGTGACGTTTTGCGGATGCCGACCACGTCAAGCTCCGACGCCGTCAAGACGCGCGTGACAATGCTGTTCGACATGATCGGCATCAGCCGGTCCTTCAGCCGCGGATGGAGCGTCCGCGGCGCATAGGCGGCTGTGGCCACCGCGACCCGGCGGGCCCTGACGGTGCCTCCGGGCGTGCGCAGATGATGGACGCCGTCGCGATACTCCCAAGCCGTCACCGGGCTGTCAGTATGGATCTTGGCACCCAGTTCGCGCGCGATGCGCAGATAGCCAAAGGCAAGTTTGGCTGCATGAACAGCGACGCCATCGGGCTCCCACATCGCCCCGTGCGCCTCCATTTCGCGGGCAACCGTCTGGTGCAACTCGTCGCGGCTCAGCACACTGGCGCCATAACCGAACGTCTCGCGGAGCAGCTTTGCTTCCTTTTCCAGCACCGGCATCATCGATGCCTTATGTGCGATGTAGTAGTGGCCGCCATCCTGCGGCTGGCAGTCGATGTCATGGTCGCGGATCAGGCCGCGGAACAACTCAAACCCCTCGACGACCTCAGCATGCAGGCGCTTGGCGACATCAAGGCCCCAGCGGTCGATCCACTGGCTGCGCTTCAGCCGACCGGCGCTGACCTGCGCCTGTCCGCCGTTGCGGGTAGAGCAGCCATAAGCGACGCCGTTTGCCTCGAGCACCACGGCCTTGATGCCGTGCATCTTCGCCAGGTGCAGCGCGGTCGAAAGCCCGGTGTAACCCGATCCGATGACCACCACGTCGGCCTCCATATCGCCTGTGACAGGCCCGTCGTCCTCGGGCAGCGGCCCGGCGGTCGCCATCCAGTAGGTGGGGGCATAGTCACTGCCGGGACCGACTGTTTTGTCCGTCATCGGATCGTAGAGCGCGTTATAGGGGCGCGATCCGCGGAGTTTTCCAATTGCCTGCATGATTGCCTCACTTCACCTCAACTGGCGGCCGTTGCTTCCGGATCGCCTGCTTTTCGACCAGCTTGCCATCCCGGATGCGGAACAGGTCCACGCCCTGAACCTCGGTTCGGGTGCCGTCGGGGTTGGTGGCGCGGAAGGTCCACTGGCTGACGCCGCGGCTGCCATCTTCGGACAGGAAATGGCTGTGGTTATCCCACTGCACATCCGGCATCGTCGTCCACACCCCCTCGAAAGCCTTGGCAATGGCCTCCTTGCCCTCGATCCGGGTGCCGTATTCGTTGTCGCCGGCAACCGTGTAGAACACGCAGTCATCGGCGAAGTGGGTCATGACACCGTCGATGTCGTGCCGGTTGAAAGCGTCGAAGGTATCCTTCAGATCGCTGGCGGTCAGTTTGCGGGACATGGGTTAACTCCTTGATTAGTAACCCATCATGCGCGGCAGCCACAGAGAGAGAGCCGGGAATGACGCGATGATGAAGATGGCGGTGACAGATGCGGCGGCGAAGGGAAGCGCGCGAAGGCTGATGCGTTCGATTGACACGCCCGAGATGCCTGATGCGATAAACAGGTTTTCGCCGAGTGGAGGTGTCTGGAACCCGACCGAGAGGGTGCAGATCATGACGATCCCGAAATGGATCGGGTCGATGCCCATCATGTAGGCGACCGGCAGCATCACCGGGACGAGGATCATGATCGCGGCCAGGGTTTCCATGAACATCCCGACGATCAGGAGCAGGCCGATGACCATTGCCCAGATGACATAGAGGTTCGTCGTCAGCGACAGGATGCCGCCCGCGATGATCCCGGGAATGTCGTTTTCAACGAGAATGCGACCAAAGATGGTGGCCGTGAAGAGCACCAGCAGCACCCGGCCGGACAGCCATGTGGTCGTGTCCAGCGCCTTGATCATCTCGCGCAGGTCAAGCTCGCGATAGATCACGCCACCCACAAACAGGGTGTAGAAAATCGCGACGATGGCAGCTTCGGTCGGCGTGAAGAAACCGCTGTAGATGCCACCCAAGATCACAATGGGGGCGAGGAGCGCCCAAAAACCCTGATAGCAGGCACAGGCGACCTTGTGCAGCGACAGCGGCTCGGCGGAGCCGTTGAAGCCACGCAACCGGCAGCGCAGATAGTTCATGACGAGAAGCCCACCCGCCATGACCACGCCGGGAAGAAATCCGGCAATGAACAGCTTGGAGATGGAGACCGACTGAAATGGCCCGTATGTCTCAACAGCCTCAGGCGGCGCCTGCATCCCCATGGCAGAGATGCCAAAGATCACCATTGGAATGGACGGAGGGATGATGATGCCCAGACCGCCAGCCGCGGCAGTGACGGAAGCTGCGTAGCCTGGGCCGTAGCCCTGCCGCACCATCGCGGGGATCATCAGCATCCCGACGGCTGCTGTGGTTGCAGGGCCCGATCCAGAGATCGCGCCGAAGAACAGACAAGCGACCACCGTGGCGGCCGACAATCCACCGGTAAACGGGCCGGCAAGGCTTTCGGCCACGTTGATCAGCCGGCGCGACAGGCCCGCAGCCTCCATCAGTGCCCCAGCCAGAATAAAGGCGGGCAGCGCCATCAGCGGGAACGATCCCACAGATGACCAAGCCATCTGGACCATCTTGATGGGGTTGTCGCCCAGGTAGTACATCGCGGCCAGTGAGGCGACGCCCAGTGCCACAGTGATCGGCGCGCCCAGCAGCATCAGTCCGAAAAAGGAGCCGAACAGGATCTCGATAAGCAGATCGTCCATCAGTTTTTCCTCTGCTCGAATGCGCGCTGCTCGTCTTCAGCAAGCTCGAGCATGTCCTCCACCTCGACCTTGTCCGGATCACGGGGGTCGATACCGAGAACGAGCTTCATGTAATTCACTTGCAGGATGCGGATCGTCATCAGCGCAAAGGCGATGGGGAGCGCCATATAGACCCAGCGCATTTCCCACCCCAGCGTCTGGGCCTTCACGAACGGCTTCAGCCGGCTGATGAAGCTGATCGACTGCCAGATGAAAACGAGATTGAAGCCAATCCAGAACAGGTCGCCAAGCGACTCGAACACGCGGGCCCTGGAGCGCGGCAGAGCATTGAACTGGAACGTGACCCGGTTATGCGCGGCCATGCGAGCCGCATAGGACGCACCGAAATATGCAAACCAGACGAACAAGATAACGGACAACTCTTCGATCCAGGTGATCGAGAAGCCGAAGATCTGGCGAGCAACGATCTGCACAAACAGAAGCACCACAAAAACGGCAAGGAGAACGCGGCAAACGTGGCTTTCGAACTTGTCGAAAAAAGACCAGAGCGCAGACATGACAGGCCTCCGGTGGAGAGCAGGGTGGAATCATGGGGAGGGGGTAGGGCGCAGGGCTTCAGCCCTCGCGCCCGAAAGATCACTCGGCCGCCGGCTCTCGACCCAGCGAGGTCAGGACATTGTCCAAGACCTCTTTGCCGCCAATCTGGTCATAGAACTGCGGCCAGACTGCTTCGGTGGCGAGCTTCATGAATTCTTGCTCATCATCTGCAGGCTCGGTGATTTCCATGCCGCGGCTTACCAGCTCTTCTTTGATCTTTGCTTCTTCCGCGCGCAGGAACTCGGACGATGCTTTTGTGGCTGCCTCGCCGGCTGCCAAAACCTGCGCCTGCTCCTCGTCGCTGAGGCTCGTGAACAGCGCCTCCGAGACGATCAGCGGCTCGATCGAGAACAGATAGTGAAGGTCAGTGATATATTTCTGAACCTCGTCGAATTTCATCGCGTAGACGGTCATGAAGGGGTTGTCCTGACCGTCGACGACCTTCTGCTGGAGCGCCGCGAAGGTTTCACCCCATGCCATCGGCGTCGGGCTGATACCCCAGCTTTTGTAGGTCTCGATCATGATCTCGTTTTTCGGAACCCGGATCACCAGTCCCTGCAGATCGGCTACGGTGGATACCGGCTTCTTCGAGTTGGTCAGCACGCGGAAGCCCGAATACCCCCAGCCGATAATGCGCACGCCTGCATCCTCGATGGTCTGCTCGATCATCTGCTGCCCGACATCACCTTGCGTGACCTTCTCGGCGTCTTCCTGGCTGAGAATGACGTAGGGAAGGGTCAGCGTGCCCACCGAGGGTGAGAACGGCGTGATGTTGTTGATGGCGAGGATCGAGAAGTCCAGCGTGCCCGTGGCGGCGGCGGTTACCGTGTCCTGTTCGTCCCCGAGTTGACCGTTCACGAACAGCTTTCCGTTCATCTTGCCACCGGATTGCTCCTCGAGCGCCGCGACGAAAGCCTTACCCAATGCTTCTTGGGTTCCGCCGGCGCCGTCGCCTACCGCGATCCGGTATTCGGCCGCGACGGCAGGCAATGTCAGGAACAGGACGGCAGCAGTGCCGGTCAGCAGGCGTGTCATGGATGTCATTGGAAAACTCCCTGTGTGTTGTCGTCTCGCGTTGGTCGCGCTTCTTTGCCGTGCGACATAATGTTGCAGGTCGGGACCAGGAACGGTATGACCAGTTGAGCCAGAATATAGGTCCAGATGACCAACCGCCTTTCCCTAGAAACCGTCATCTTGCGCGATGATGAGGCGCCAACCCTGCAGGGGCGTCTCGCGGCGGCAGTTGTTCGCGCCATTCTCGACAGTCGGGCGCGCCCGGGGACGCGTCTTCCTTCCACGCGCCAATTGGCCACGGCGTTGGGGATTTCGCGAATGACGGTGACGTTGGTCTATCAGGATCTGATCGGACAGGGTTACCTTGAAGCGCAGCCTCGGTCCGCGATCACCGTCGCGGCGACTGTGCCGCATCGGCGCCTGGAACTGTCGGAGCCGCCCCCGAAGCATCGCATAATCGCCCAGCCACCGGATTGGGGGGAATGGCTATCAGATCACCAGTTGCCGCGGCGGACGATCAGCAAGCCGATCGACTGGCGCAGTTACAAATACCCGTTTATCTTCGGCCAGACGGATCCGTCGCTGTTCGACAACAATGCATGGCGCGACTGCGCGCGCCGCGCCCTTGGGTCGCGGGACTTCGCGGATTTATCGGCTGATCGTTATGGTGCCGATGACCCGCTTCTGGTCGATTACATTTGTTCCAACACGCTCCCACGTCGTGGCATCAACGCCTCTCATGACGAGGTGTTGATTACTTTGGGATCGCAAAACGCCCTATTTTTGGCTGTCGAATTACTCGCCCGCGCAGACAGGATTGCTGTGACGGAAGAACCGGGTTATCCGGATTTTGCTGAAACGCTCCGTCGCGCCTACAGCCCCACGACTTTTCTGCCCGTTGACTCGCTGGGACTGAATCCCGCTGATCTGCCGGCCAATACGCGGCTGGTGATCGTCACGCCCAGTCATCAGGTTCCAACCGGCAGCACAATGCCACTGGAGCGTCGCCGGGACCTGATTGCCCGCGCCAGCGCAGATGATTTTCTGATCATCGAGGACGACTACGATTTCGAAATGTCATATCTCGCGCCTCCCGTCCCGGCGCTGAAGTCTCTGGATGTGAGTGGGCGAGTCATCTACCTTGGAAGCTTTTCGAAATCCCTGTTTCCCGGCCTGCGAATTGGCTACATGGTTGCACCCGCTGCATTGATCGCCCAGGCGCGTATTCTACGTTCATTTATCCTGCGTCATCCGCCAGGACACCTTCAGCGCATCACCGCCTATTTCTTGGCGCTTGGATATTACGATACACATATCGTGAGGCTGCGAGAAACGATGAAGTTGCGACGCGCAGTGCTCGAGGATGCTGTTGCAGAGACCCGACTTGAGATAGCCGGCGCTGCGTCGAGCGGAGGTTCCAGCGTGTGGCTAAAGGGAAAAGACGGCAGTGACAGCACAAAATTAGCTGCGGAATTACGCAACCACAGTGTGCTGATCGAACCCGGAGCGGTTTTTTTCGAGATGCCCCCGGAGCCGTGCCCGTATTTCCGCCTGGGTTATGGGTCGATAACTGAAGCCAAAATTACCGCTGGGTTAAGAATAATTTCACGTGTTAGCGAACGCGGGCGGTAATTCATTACGCTAACCACCACATTTCGGCTTCAGCTTATCCTTGGCTATGTATTTGATCCCACGGTTTGATGGTGCGATCCTATCTCAGGAATGGAAGGAAGCATTGTGGGCCAAGTTCGTCATGAAAGCGACGCAACCATGCACGCCGTCTGAGCTACTCCCCATTCCTTGGACGGATTTGGCACTTTTTTAAGCTATGATCTGCTTTTGCTGATCGCGTTGCGAGGCAGACCCGTTGCGCCCACCTCTTCCGCGTGTCACGAATGCTTTGCTCGTTTGTCACAATTTGTTTCTTCCGGTTCCGCCTTGCCGCTGACTCCTATTTTCGCCGCGCAGACGCAGCGCCTCGACCTGACACGGACCACCCTTGCCCGGCAGAGCGGCATCTCAACTCCCACGCTGCGCAAGATCATGCGCGGTGGCGGCACCATCGGCAGCCTGTCCCGCTGCTTGCCGCATCTCGATCTCGGCTGGTCTTGGGTGCCGCACCCGACGCTTGAGGCGGGCGCAGGGCTGGCGACGCTGCGCCGCCGCCAAGGCATGACCCAGGCGGAGGTGGCGGAACGCTTGAAGATCAGTCGGCCGGTGATCATCAGGATTGAGAAGCGGATGCAGGGTGAACTGGCCTCACTGCGCGGCTATGCTTCGCTCCTCGGCTTCCGGTCTCCGATCGCGCCTCTGCGAGGCAAGCGCCGGCTGATCCCCGCCCCCAATAGCGCCGACCGTGATCGTGTGATGACGCCGCCTGCGCTTGCACAAGAAATCTGCGCTCATTTTGCGCCCCACCTGCAGGGCACGCTACTCGACCCGGCGCGCGGCGACGGGGCCTTCTATGAGAGCTTTCCCGGGCACCTCCGGCGGGAGTGGTGCGAGATCGAAGCCGGACGCGATTTCCTGGACTGGCGGGAGCCAGTCGACTGGATCATCACCAACCCGCCGTGGTCCCTGCTGCCCGAGTTTCTGGAGCACTCCATGACAGTGGCCGACAACATCGTGTTTCTGGCACCGCTCACCAACCTCACCACGAAGGCCCGGCTGCGGATGATCGACAGGGCCGGCTTCGGCATTGCTGAGCTGGTGAAGATCGACACGCCTCGCGACTGGCCGCAAAGCGGGTTTCAACTGGTGGCCGGCTGGCTGCGTCGCGGCCATCTCGGCGACTGCCGGATGTCGCGGCTCGAGAGCCACGCTCCATGAGACCTGACCACAGCCGGGCCTGAGCAGGGGGAAGGTTTCCACCTGGGTCAATTCTCAGTGACAATTTTGATCACCTGGTCAGGACTCAGTGACATGTGTCCTCTGCCGCTCAGCCACCCCTCCCCTGATCGTCCCATCCATCAAACGAGCGAAGCGTTGTGGAGTATTCGCCGGACATAACGACCGACGAAGCACTCCTCGGTCATGCCGATCCCGCCGTGCATCTGGAGTAAGCGTCCGGCCTGACCGCCCTGCCGCGTGGTGAAAGAGGCGGATAGTGTCCACCATTGATAGTGGACACTATGGTGATGGCGTGGCGCGTCGGACGAAGCGACTTTGGACGGATGAGGAGAAGCGTTCGATCTGTTTCCAGACGGCGGCGCCGGGCGTTTCCGTGGCTCAGGTGGCGCGGCGCTACGCGGTGAACGCGAACCTGATCTTCAAGTGGCTGCGCGATCCCCGTTATGCGCCGGACCCCACCTCGGTTGCGCCCCCAGCAGAGGAGGCGCGGTTTCTGCCCGTAGAGATCGTCGCGGAGACCAGGTCTACTCCGGCGGCACCTGCCGCCGAGAACCACATCGAGATCGAGCTGGCGGGCGGTCACCGGATGCGGATCAGCGGCAGCTATGATCCTGAGGCGCTGGCGCGGCTGATCCGGGGACTTTCGGCGTGATCCCGGTTCCGGCCAACACGCGGGTCTGGCTGGCTGCCGGGGTCACCGACATGCGCAAGGGCTTTGCTTCCTTGGC
Source organism: Paracoccus jeotgali (assembly GCF_002865605.1). NCBI lineage: Bacteria > Pseudomonadati > Pseudomonadota > Alphaproteobacteria > Rhodobacterales > Paracoccaceae > Paracoccus > Paracoccus jeotgali. The sequence continues at coordinate 84,280 of NZ_CP025584.1, read as the reverse complement.
GGCGCAGGCCGAGGCGGTGCTGAAGCAGGATCCTTTCGGCGGGCATCTCTTCGTCTTCCGCGGCCGTCGCGGTGATCTGGTGAAGGTCATCTGGTGGGATGGCCAGGGGGCCTGCATGTTCATGAAGCGGCTGGAGCGGGCCGGTTCGTCTGGCCCTCGGCCAAGGAGGGAAGGTGGCGCTGACACCGGCGCAGTTGTCGATGCTCCTGGAAGGGATCGACTGGCGTGCCCGGAGCGAACGTGGCGGCCCTTGGCAGCGGGATAATCAGGGGGGGCCACAAGAGAATGATTCCCATAAGGAATCCCGTGGGATAAACTCCTTGCATGCTCGATCAGACCCTGACCCTGCCGGAAGATCCCGAGGAGTTGCGCAGCTTCACCGCGCGGCTTCTGGCCGAGGTGAAGGCGCAGGCGATCCTGATCGAGAAGCTGCGGCACCAACTGGCCGGGCACCGGGCACACCGGTTCGGCGCGTCCTCGGAGACGGCAGAACAGCTTCAGTTGGCTCTTGAGGCCAGCGAGATCGCGGCCGCCGCGATGACGGCGCGGATGCGTCTGCCGGACATCGAGGAGAAGGGCAAACCCAAGCGCCGTCCGATCCCGGATCATATCCCCCGGATGGAGGTGGAACTGATGCCCGGCGCCGATGCCTGTGCCGATTGCGGCGGTCGCCTGCGCCGGATCGGCGAGGACGTCACGGAAGAGCTGGAGTATGTTCCTGGGCGCTTCATCGTGAACCGGATTGTCCGCCCCGGCTGACCTGCGCTTGCTGCGAACGCTTCGTCCAGGCCCCGCTGCCGTCGCGCCCGATCGAGCGCGGTCGCCCCGGGCCGGGTCTGCTGGCCCATGTGCTGGTCAGCAAGTATGCCGACCATCTCCCCTCTATCGCCAGAGCCAGATCTTCGGCCGCGAAGGGCTCGATCTCGACCGATCGACCCTGGCCGACTGGGTCGGCAAGACCACCACCCTTCTGGAGCCACTGGCCGAGGCCATCGGGCGCCATGTCCTGTCGGCCGAGGCGATCTTCGCCGACGATACGCCGGTGCGGATGCTGGCGCCCGGCACCGGCAAGACCCAGACGGCCCGGCTCTGGACCTATGCCCGCGATGAGCGCCCATGGGATGGCGATGCTCCGCCTGCCGCATGGTATCGCTTCTCGGGCGACCGCAAGGGTCAGCACCCCAAGGATCATCTGGCCCGTTTCCGCGGCTGGATGCATGCCGACGGCTATGCCGGGTTCGAGGATCTCTACCGTTCCGGCGCCATCCGCGAGGTCGCCTGCATGGCCCATGTCAGGCGCAAGTTCGTGGACATCCACCGATCGCAAGGTTCGCCGATCGCTGAGGAGGCCATCGGCCGCATCGCCCGGCTCTATGCCGTCGAGAAGGAAGCCCGAGGTTCGCCACCGGACCGCCGCGCCGAACTCCGTAAGGCACATGCCGCCCCGGTCTTCGATGACCTGGAAGTCTGGCTGGCCATGCAACTCACCACGATCTCGGGGAAATCCCCCCTAGCGGCCGCCATCCGATACGCCCTCACCAGGATGGAACGCCTGCGCCCCTACCTCGACAACGGCATCCTCGAGCTCGACAACAACGCCGCCGAACGCGGCATGCGCGCCATCGCCCTCGGGCGGAAAAACTACCTATTCGTCGGTTCCGAGGCAGGTGGAAAGGCCGCCGCCATCGCCTACACCCTGATCGAAACAGCCAAGCTCAACGCCATCGATCCCCATGCCTGGCTCGCCGACACCCTGGCCCGTATCCCTGATTACAAGATCACAAAGGTCGATGACCTGCTGCCTTGGAAATGGCGCGGGTAGCGGTCAGGCCGGACGCTTACACATGGAACACTGTCCCGGGCAATGCGGAACGAGAGGTTCACTCCGCAAGCTGGGTCATTTTGAAGCCGATGCTCTTGGGTGGCGTGAACATCACACCGGATGATGTCTTCGTCACGCTCAGTTCGCGCCACACGATCTCACCGACGGCAGGGCAGCCAGAACTGAGGGTCGAATTCTCCCTTGACCCGGTAACGCTCGACCTAAAGGCGGATCCCGCGGTCGACCTGAGGTATTTCCCCGGTCAGGGCGAGGAGAGCAACTACTATGCCCTCACCCATGGCCGCTTCCAGATCGAAAGTGTCACCCGCGCGGACGAAGACACTCTGTCGATCGTTGCCACCGTAGATGGCGAGCTGTCGGCGCAGCAGACCGAGGAACCCGTCCATAATCCTGCTGATGTGCTGCCACTGAAGGCCCGCTTTGATCTGAGACAGGTTAGCAACAGGGGGAGCATCCCGCTGCCCTAGAGCCAGAAGGCGTCAACTTAACTTGTGTCCGACGCTTCGGGCCAGTCTGCTCCTTTTCGGCCGGCGCAACGTGCAGGCGATCGGTGCTTCTCGGAACAGCGCCATTTACGCTTTCTGATGGCCCGCGGGCTTGATTTCGATGTCGCCTGGAACATTTGTGCGGCCGATAGTCGGGGCGCCGGAGAGAGCACACTTCTAAACGGCGACAACTGATCTTGCCAAAGGCCTTGCCTCCGGGAGCGCCATATGACCCACGCCTTGCCTCGGACCTGAACTGCCGAACGGCGTTCGACAAAAATTTTTGGCAGCATTCTCTCAGTGAAACGGATTGACGATGCGGAGTTGATCTTCCACGAGCAGGCCATCGTGCATGTCCTCGCTCCACAAGGTCGTGCAGCCGGAGAGCAGTGCCGCAGCGACGATCATGGCGTCATAAACAGAGAACTGGTAGCGCTCGGCCAAGGCGCGTCCCACCTGATGGGTTTGTACGGTCAGATCCTCGACGGTGCACAACGTCTGGATGCCGGTGAGGAAAACCCCTGTCTCGTCCCAATCAAGGCCCGCCTTTCTGCGGCAGTTGACCAGGGCTTCGTTCAGCACCTGCACGCTGATCCGCGGCCCGTTCGCCAGTATCTCTTCGGCCCGGTCCGCTTTCGGCCCCTCGTCGAGGAGATACAGGATCACATTGGTAACGGCGAATTCAACGCTCATTCGCTGCGTCGCGGCTCAGGCGGTCCTGCCTCGGCAACCTGCCGCGGAACCCACGCAGTTCCTGCAGCACCTGCTCGGCCTCCGGCTGGCGCCGAACCAGAACCGCACCATCATCCTTCCTGAAATCGATCCGATCCCCCTCCTTCAATCCCAGCTCCCGGAGGAGTTTGACCGGCAATCGGACCGCAAGGGAGTTGCCCCATTTCGACACCTGCATCAGTCTCGCCTCCGTTTCTGGATACACAGAATTAAAATGTATATCTGACATCGCCTCTCCGCAAGGCCGCTCTACTGGGGCATCCCTGCGGCGTCCGATGCAGCTACCGACTCCTCCCGACATTGCGAGGGTGGGGCGGCGGGCACTCAGACGCCGCCTGCCTCTGCGGGAGACTGCAGGGTTTTGCAGCTGTATCTCGAAACCTCGGTGCCGGTCGACACCACGGTCATGGAAAAGAACATTGCCCATCCGACCGACGCCCGGCTCTGAGAGACTGTGCGGCAAAAACTGGTGGCGCTTACCGCCGAGGTCGACATTGGGCTCTGCGAGGGCTACGCGCGCCTGACGCGCCAAGGCTGGCGGTCAAGGTCGGACGTTATGCCCACGCCGACAATTCAAGCGGCTGCGCAAGGCGCTGCGGACGCTGAAGGACTACCGGGCCGCGTCATGCGCGACCTGCGCCGTCAGCTCGATAGCATTCCGCAGGATTCTTTACGCGAGAGTGTCCTCGACATGCTGGCGGACTTCGCCGCTACATCATTTGTCAGGCGCTAACACGGAAACACTGAAATTTTATGTAACAAACCCGTTAACTTATCGGCTCATCTTCGGGGCGGCTTGCAGATGCCGCATGGCAGCATTGAGGGAATATGCGTTGTGCACCCGCAGCATTTGCCCCATCTTTATCCCAACGGCGCGGAACCCCGCACCGACCAGATGAACCAGAAAAAGAAGAACAGTTAGTATTATGGCCGCAACCGACACCCTTCACCAAACCGCTCGCACCCAGCGTGACGCCGGAACCGGTATCCTGGGGATGATCATGCGCCTGCAGGAAGCCCGCGCACGTCGTGCCGTCTATCGCCAGACCGTGACCGAGCTGTCGCATCTGTCGAACCGTGAACTCGCCGATCTCGGCATTCACCGCAGCATGATCACCAGGATCGCAACCGAAGCCGCCTGGGGCAAGTAAGAATTCCCATCCCCGACCCTCCTCCTCCCTCGGGTCAGGGTTCAGGTGACGCCCCTCCTCCTCCTCCCTTGGGGCGTCACCGCTGAATACAACGAAGCTCTCTCCTCCCTTGCTTCGTTGGTGCTGCGGCGACCCTGCCTCCTCCTCCCTGTGGGGTCGCCGCATAACAGATGACCGCCGGACCTTCGCAAAGGGCCGGCCTGTGCGTTCCGAACCGGGATGGCGCAGAGAATACGCGGCCCCCTCCTCCTCCCTCGGGGTCCGTGTTCGCGGTGCAGGCGTCCTCCTCCCTGCCGGCACCGCACCCCATACGCGGCCCCTCCTCCTCCCTGGGCCAGCGTTGATGCGGCGGCGCCCCCTCCTCCCTGGGCGCCGCCGCTTTCCTTTTCGGGGCAGGAGCGCGATAAACCCGCATGTTGTCCTATCAGCACATCTATCACGCCGGAAACGCGGCCGATCTGCACAAGCACACGCTGCTGGCGTGGATGCTGGCACTTCGATATCATCATACGCCACACGCGCTTGTGGCGAGTAAATCAGCTTCTAAAACAACTTCCGCCCTCATCATGCCTTGCCCTGCACACGCCTTCCGAGCAATGTAGATGAGCGGCTTAACCGCAGCAGATTCCGCTGGGCCGATGCAAACTATCATAACTCTAGGTGCGTTTATGAAGAATTTGATAGGAAAGCGCGTGAGGTGCCTTGCGACAGGCCAAGTATTCTTGATCGTTGCCCAGCTTGGCCCAGATTTGATGGGAGAAAGCCTGGATGGCACTCGCACACCGCTCTACGCAAACAGAGTCATAGTGCTATCAAGACTATCCTGGCTGACAGGCATTGCTGCTGCAGCAATCGATTACTGCTCAGGCAGGATCAGGGCTTTGGCAACGGGTTCGTCGCAGTCAAGTCACTTGACACAAGAAGATTGACTTTGCCGAAGCAGGAGAGCGGCCAACCCTTTTTGGTTCGCTGCCCTTTTTTCGCACCCGCATTCATAAGGTCATTTGGGCACGTCCTTTGGCCGGTGGCCAGCGCGTGGCTGCCGACATGATGCTTGTTCGGTGCAATGCCCGCCGGGCCCATCTCATCAAGTGTCGTTAACGGACGCCAGCAACGGTCCTGAGCACGACATCGTGGGAACCACATCCCCGGCGGCACCTCTAAGACCCATGGAATGGTGACGGCTCAAGCTGACGGCGCATCTACGCCGCGGATTACGTCCTGTGGTTGCAAGCTACCCAAGCAAAATCAGTTCGTCAGAACCCGTAATAGACCTATTTCCCGCTTGAATTCGTCTCGCGGTTGTTCGATCAACCTGTGGTGTACCGAGTTGCAGCTTTAGCGTGTGTCCCCATCACAAGCGCGAGGCGAAGCGACATGCAGACCGCAGGCCATCTTTCTCCCCGTTCCGCCCATGAGGGGTCCGAGCTCCCCGATCATCTCCTTCACAACGCCGGCACCGCGGGTGGCACCATCCACGCGCCCAGCCATTCCAGCGATGGCGGCATGGTGGTCGGCACTCATGGCGACGATGTCATCTATTCCGCGCCGATCGGTGCCTCGCAAGCTCATGTCTACGCGCTTGACGGCGACGACGTCATCCACATCCACAGCGGCGACAAGATCGCACCGCATGGCTCGCACGTCTTTGGCGGCGAGGGCAGCGACACCTTCAACTTCATCACCGAAGGCTCGACGAAGAAGATCGTCGGCCGGCTCGATGATTTCGACGCCTCGCGCGACAAGATTGCGGTGGACGGCAAAGAGATCGACTTCGCCAACCTGCCCTCGCATGTCCGCATTGTCGAACATAACGAGCAGCCTTGGATCTTGATCAACGGGAACATCCTCTATGCGTTGGAAGGCGCGCGCGAGGTGCCGCCCGAAGAGGCGATCCGGGGCAATCAGGAACCGCATTTCATCGAATGGCCGAAGGACTGGGCGCACGGCGTCCCGGCCAGCGCCGACATCGCATACGAGGATTATGTCGACACCTTCCCCGCCTTCGATCTGGACCGCGACGAGAGCGAGTTTCACCACCAGCGCGGCGGCCGCGACGCCGAGGAAATCCACGCCGACAATGACGACGGCGTGCATATCGACGGCGGAATGGGTGCCGACACCATCTATGGCGGCGATGGCGGCGACTGGATCGATGGCGGCAAATCGACCGACGTGATCCATGGCGGCAAGGGCGATGACAGCATCGCCGGCGGGCTCGACGACGACTGGATCGACGGCGGCGAGGGCGATGACATCATCTATGGCGGCAGCGGCAACGACACGATCTATGGCGGCGCCGGCAATGACACGCTTTACGGCAACGGCGGCGATGACCGGATCGAGGGCGGCTTCGGCGACGATTTGATCTCGGGCGGGCGCGGCAATGACACGCTGCTCGGCGGCGCCGGCAACGACACCATCAAGGGCGGGCCGGGCAATGACATCCTGAACGGCGGCGCCGGGAATGACCTGCTGGAAGGCGGGGAGGGCGCGGACCGGCTGCTTGGCGGGGAGGGCCACGACAAGCTCGACGGCGGCGCGGGCAACGACGTTCTGATCGGCGGCAAGGGCAGTGACACGCTGATCGGCGGCGACGGCGATGACCGGCTGCAGGCGGGCGACGAATACGGCCGCGCCGACGAGGGCGATGTCGACATCCTGATCGGCGGCAATGGCAACGACACGCTGATCGGCGCCGATGGCGGCGAGGTGATCATGACCGGCGGCGCCGGCAGCGACACCTTTGTCATCGTCAGCAATTCGGTGACCACCATCACCGATTTCCAGGTCGGCGTGGATTTCTACGAGTTCAACATGACCACCGGTGCGCGCGCCTTCTCGGCCGGGTCCGAATACGCCTGCGAGCCCGAACCCGCCTCCGACGGCAGCGACCGCATGGACATGAAGGTCACCTACAGCGACGGCACCACGACGCTGTTCAAGGGTCTCGGCCACATGAGCGTCGAGGACTTCACCCGCGACGTCATGGACGGCGAACCCCCCACCGACCCCGACCGCGTGCCGCCCGAGGACGACCCCGCCTCCACCCCCGACAGCGGCGGCTCGTGTTTCGTCGCCACCGCCACTTACGGCGACCCGATGCACCCCGACGTCTGCTACCTGCGCGCCTTCCGCGACAACACGCTGCGCAACTACCGGGCAGGGCGGGCCTTCATCGCCTTCTACTGGTGGATCGGCCCCAAACTCGCCCGCTGGTTCACGCCGCGCAACCGGGCAGGCCGCGTCTCGCGGTTCCTGCTGTCCCGGATGGTGAGGCGGCTGCAGAGGCGGTGGGTGTATCTACAGTCCGATCCATTGCCTAAAGAAAGATCGCGTTGATGACCGCGTCAATTAATGCGCTGCGCCGCATAAGACAGGCGCGAGAAAGACATCAAATCAGTCCTGTGCCGCTTGCCGACTGCTTTCTGAACCTCGAAACCAGCAGTGTTGAAGAAGCGCTGTTCGTGATTGGCGCATTCATGCGCGCGCAAGGTCGCGAGATCACTGCCGCCGAGGCGAGAGAGCTTCGATTGCTATTACAGGGCGACGAGGAATGTTCAGCAGTTCACTAGGATCCAGGCCGCCTCTGATGACGTGAACCGGCCCGGATAAGCGACCCCCAAGTTGGCCGGTGGTCCAACCGGAGGGACGGCTTAGCCCGTCTGCAGGTTGGGGCCACCGGCTTGGCTCTCTTCTGGGGAGAAGGGGCTGGCCGCTGCGGGCGGGTCGGTCGTTACTTTCGTCCAACCCTGGATCCCACGCGCGGAAGCAAGAGCAATCAGTCCAGCATGTTCGCCCCAGTTCTGCAGATGGCCAGCATCTGTCAGTGGTTTCTGCCGGGTCGCCGGTCGCTCGTCGAGCGTGTCAGTCCGTTTCCCTCCCTCGACCTGAGCGACGCGCACGCTCTTCCCTTGCCGCCAGTTCGTCGAGATGGCGGAGGATGACCGGCTCGAGCCAACCCTCGTAGATCTCCGAGCCGACATTGATGACGCTTTCGAAGCGCTCCTTCGCCACGACCGCCTCTGGAAAGGTCTTGCGGAGCCGCGCATGCAGTTGTTTTTCGAGGCTCAAGGCCTTGCGGCCGGTGGCGATCCGGATCTGCTGGAGCAGGGCGCAGTCCTGATCGAGGCTCCGGGCAAGCTGGAAGCGGAGCCGCGACACCGGATTGCGGGAGAAGCCCAGCTTCACGACCGTCTCACCGTCCGTCAGCTGGAAGCGCATCGCATAGATGAAGCTTGGTGCGGCAATCCAGCCGGGATCGCAGTGGCCACAGCCGAAACGCCCGCTCTGGACATTGGCCCGCGCAATCCGTTGCCGATGCCCGCAAAGATGGCGGTAGAGCCGGTAATTCTGATTGTTCTTCGGGTCGGTCCCGAGACGGGTCCAGCCTTGCGCGCGGGCTTCGGCCTGCTCAATGGCCAGATGGCAGGTCTCACAGCGCAGGCCCACCTTGCCGGCGCCGATCCGGCGGATCAGTTCCCACTGGCGCCGGACCTCATGGCCGCAGCCGGCGCGGAAGAGGCCATACTGCGTGTGGCGGGGGTCGCGGCGCAGGAAGACGAGGCCGGCTTGTTGGGCCTCGCCGTCCCATTTGCGTCCGAGACAAGTCGGACAGCGCGGGCGGTTGTTCATGAGAGTAAAGGCTTTCACCGACACCATTTCGCCGCAGCGGTGGCAACAGAGCGCGATGTGATAGCGATCCTTGACGCGGCAGACGGCATCGTAGCCCTTGCGCCGCGCCCTCTCGGCCCATTGCGGCGGGATGTCGGCGTCATGGATCGGCAGGGCCTCGCCCGCGATGGTGAGGGTCTGTTCAGGAGTGGCAGGGGTGTGGTGGTGATGGCGGCACATGGGCAGCGCTCCTTGTTCTGTGCGGGAGGGGTTCGCCACGGACACGGCAGCAGCCCAGGACTGATCCTGAATGATGCCGTGCCCGTCAGCCCGGGGGTCAGCCGGACCGATCAGCGAGGATTTTTTTTTGGGGGGGGCTCAGGCGGCCTGAAGCGGTGCGAGGACCTGATCGGCTGCCTGCACCGGGCCGCTGCCAGCAAGATGGCGTTGCGCGCACGCGGGCGCGCCGCGATAGCGGGGAAGATCCGCCAGCATCTCGAGGCCCCGCTCGGCCCGGCGCATCAGCGCGGTGATCGCAGCCGAGGCCATGTCCGCGCCCGGAATGGACAGGAACGGCGCGTAACCCGGCAGAGCCGAGAAGCGGCGGATGAACTCGTCCGGCTCATCAGACCGCACCAGCCATTCCACCACCCCTGCCATCCGGACCAGCGGCCGGTCGAGAGGCGAGGCTTGGGCGGTTTCCTGGATTTCGATCAGAAGATCCAGCAGCTGGCTGCGCACGAGCGCCGCCTCCTGCAGCCAGAGGGCTCGCTCAGCCGCGGACAGATCGCGCGTGCCGAAGCTGCGTTCGGCGACGAGATGCGTGGTAAGCGCCGCCAGCATCTGCGAAAATGCGCAGGTGATGGGGGTCTTCGCAAGCGGCAGGACTTCAGTCACGCCAACCTGCATGGTAGTAATGGCTTTAGCCATGGTCGGTCTCCTTATCCGAGAACGTCTGTGGTCAGGGCTGAGGCAAGGACGTAGGACTCCTTGTCTCGGCCCGATCAATTTGGCACATTGGTATCTCGGTGTCAACATAGGAACTTAAAATTATATGGCTCCTCCCAGAAAAGATACGGAAGCGATCAATCTCCGCCTGTCTCAGGCGATGATCGCGGCAATCGACGAGCGACGTCGGATCGAGCCGGACCTGCCGACGCGGCCGGAGATGATACGGCGCGCGCTGGCGCAGTGGCTGGAGATGACTGACCCACCCTCAAGCTGACGGGTTAGCTCCGGGCTGCGCCACCGCTGAAGTCTGCCCGGCCCAGGCCCGCCTCACCTGCCAGCCCCCTCACCCTGCCTCATCGTCGGCGCCATCAAGCCAGAGATCCGTCTCGTCATCCTCGCTCTGCGCCAGCTTCTGGCGGTCAATGCGATAAGCGCGCGGGCGGTGGGCGAGCTTCGTGGCTGGCAACTTGTATTGCAGCGAGCGCTTCTCGCCGCCTGGGACCAGAAGATCCTCTTCCTGCCAGGCAGCGAGCAGCGCGTCGAGGTCCGTGAAGGCCGCGCGGACGGCGTCGGGGCGCAGGTAGAGATAGCGCTGATCCTGCCAGCCGATCTGCTCCGGAGGTGGGTCGCGATCTCCCTCGCTGCGGCGCGTGATCGCTGTCGCGCGATCGAGATCAATGATCTCGCGCTCATGGCGGCCCACGAAGTCGCGCAGCCGGCCGATGCTGCCGGGGCCGCCTCCTGACCCACCGGTGGGCAGCGCCAGGCCCGCCATCCGCAGCACCGCGGCCTTGGCGGTGCCCGCGGGCCAGGGCAGGAGATGCCAGCCGATGGCCAGCTCGCCTGCGCAGGCAACCAGCGCCAGGCGCTCGGCCGCGGCGTGGGTCTGGCGCGCATCCCCCATCCGTCCGCCCGGCCAGAGCTGCTTGATCTCATCGACATGATCCGCGATCTGGCGCGGCAGATCGGCTTCCACTGCAGCGAGATCGGCGACCAGACGATCGAGGAAGGCCGGAAGCACATGGCCGTGCTGGCGCCGCATGGTCGCCTCGAGCCGGCGGGCAAAGCTCAAGCTGTCACCGGCTCCATGGAATGCGGTGTTGACGCCGTCTTGCTGCCAGGGTGCTGGCAATTCGATGAAGCGCGACAACAGCGCTGCCGGCGGCGGCCTGCGCTTGCGCAGCAGCGCCGCGGCCAGCGGCAGCTCCGAACTCGACAACAGCAGGCGCCGCCAGCGGGTGGCCCCGTCCGGGTCGCCCGGCAGCACCGTGCGGCCGAAGCCTGCATCATCCGCAATCGCCAGGAGCGCGCGGATGAGCCGGCTGTCGGGATCGCGGGGAAAGCCATCGAGCGCGATCAGACCGTCTTGCGCCCGCGCGCTGAGGTGCTGGAGCCCGGTCTGGGCAGCGCTCCAGGGTGGCAGTCTTGCCGGATCGCTGCCGCAGCTGAGCGCCAGCCGCAGGAACAGCGACTTGCCGCTCCCCGAGCCGCCGGAGATGTTGAAGCCGCAGGTCTCGATCCCGGCCAACCGCAGCAGGGGACCCGCAAGCGCGGCGGCAATGGCAAAGACGAGACCGGGATTGCCGAGCGCGAGCGTTGCCACCTCGTCCTGCCAGCCCTGCAGGCTGCCGGGGGGTGGCGGGCCGGACCGGTCGGCGCCGTAAAGCACCAACGGGGTGGCGCCCGGCGGCTGGTGCACCGCGCCGGTCGGACGGACGAAGCTCGCCGGCCCTTTGGGGTCGATAAACCAGCCGGCGTGGTCCACGCGCCAGCCGCGCGGCACCTCCTTCATGCTGTTGAGCATGTCCATGAGATGGTCGTAGGCCACGAAATAGTTAAAGTTGCGGTCGCGGAAGGTCGCGTCCAGGCTACCTTGCGCGGTGCGACCGGTCGCGCGCGCCATGGTCACCCGGTGAAGGTCGTCGTCGAGATCGAGAAACTCCAGCTCCCAGCACTGGCCGGTCTTGTTGATCCGCGACGCGCGATTGACGAGGCGGATCGGCCCCGAGATGGCGCCATCACCATTGAAGATGCAGCCCATGACCTCATCGAACCGAAAGCCGGTGCCCGCGAGCGCCCGGTGCAGCTGCGCGTGGAAGTCCCGAACGTGCGAACGGGGTTCGGGGGCGGCCGGGGCATCCGCCGGCCCCTCGGCACCTGGTGCGGGCGCCGCGGGTTCGGCCGCCTCGGAGGCGCCGGGGCGCGGGGCCGGCCCGGTATCGCCGCAGGCGATGGTCTCTCCACCCTTCCCGGGCAGATCAGACACCACGTCATCCGCGTCCAGGAGATCGCCCGCATCTGTTGGACCGTTGGACGGTTGGACCGCCACATGATCGCCGGGTGCCACGAACCCTGTCTCCGCCTGGTTCGCAGGGGCGGCATCGACGTCCATCTGAGCCGCCCCGCTGTTGGACCGGGTGTCGGACCCCGACAAGCCCAGCTCCGCCAAGCCAAACTTCGCCAAGCCAGATCCTGTCCCGCCGGACCCTGCCGCTGCGGCCTCGGGTGTCACTTCCGCTGCCGCCACGGCAAGGCCTTCATGCGCCGGACGCGTGCCGGCGGCGAGATCATGTCCCGGCAAGAGGGAAGGCACCTGGGTGCAGCAGATCGGCGCCGGAGCCGCAGCGTCAGCGGTGGCACCGGGCGGCGGGCGGCGCGGCGGGGAATGGGTGGTCACGAGGGCAATCCTTTCCTGGTGCCGCACTTGCAGGGCGAGGCGGGAGAACGGTGGGGGCGCGGGCATCTCTGTCCGGGGTCTGGCTTCAGTATGAGCCGCGTCAGCCCCTCAGGCAGGGGATTTTTGGCATAAGCGCGGCGTGAACTGACGATTCATGGGGAAAAGTCGAAGTCATCCTCTTCTCCAGGCTCTTCCGCCCCGGGGAGATCGCCCTCCCAAGCCTCGTCTGGTGCGTCCTGACCGGCCTCGTGCTCGTCAGTCTCTGCACAATAGTAATTCGCATCCAGCGCGCGGATCCGGATGTCGGGCAACAGCTCCTCGAGGCGGTCCAGCAGGGGCTGATCCTCTGCGGCCCCGCTGTCATGAGCGTAAACCCAGCGATCCCGGGCCAGCTCCAGCAATTGCGCTTCCGTCCAAAGCGAGAGGGACGGGCCGGTGACCGCGATGAGAACGGCGGGGAAGCGCCCAGAGAGATAGGCGCCGGTCGCCCCATCAGCGACGATGATGCAGGTCTGGGCCTCGTGCGGACCGAGCAGCGCCACGCCGAGCGCGCTGCAACCGCTGAGCTGATAATCGACGCCGGCTTCTGTCTGCCTGAACCTGTCCACGCCCACCACGCTGCCCCGGCCATTGCGGCGCGGGACGAGCAGGGCTCCATCTTCTGTCATCCGGAGATCAGCGCCGCCGCCGGCGCTCAGAGCGTCGGCCTGCGCCCAAGCCTGACGCAGCGCCGTGTGATCCAGAGCCTCGTGGTCCAGGACCCCGTGATCCAAGGCCTGGACCGGCGTCACCTGGCGCGCCCACCGCCTGCCGCGAGAGCGCCGCGCGTCCTGCCCGGGGGCCCGGCTGGTCAACCCGTAATCGGCGAGCCGCGGCAGCGGCAGGGCCGCGCGAAGGCGCGCCCGCGCAAGCTTGTGGTCCTGGCGCAGGACCCGGCGCAGCGCGCGCCGCCTGAGTGCGGAAAGACCCGCTGCCACGACGCTCAGCTGCGTCTCCTCGCGGTTCTGTTGCTCCTCCAGTTCGGCCAGAAGCTGGCGCCGGGCGGCGCGGCCTTCGCGATAGGCGCGGCCCGACCGGGCGCGGGCACCCAGCCGGTCGATGGCGACCTCCGGACCCGCGCGATAGCTGCCCCAGCTGGCTTCGAGGCGCGGCAGCGTATAGGCGCTGCCAAGATCCCCGGCCGCCATCGTCTCGCCGCTCCTGACATGTTCGAGCCGTCCGCCGAACCGATGCCGCAGATAGCGCAGCCCGTGTCCGATCAGACCGGCGTGAAGCGCCGCCCAATTCCTGGCCTGCTGGAAGACAGTTCGGGCGCGGTCCAGAAGCTCGGCTGCGAAGGGGTCTCGCGGGGCCACCTGCCCGTCATCGAGGTCGCGCTGCCAGCCCTTCGCGCGCCGCGCAAGCTTTGCCTGCCAATGCGCCGCCGGCAGCGGGGCGAGACGGATCTCCCCATCGACCAGCTCCGGCTGAAACCGGCCGCGGTCAGGGGGCCAGCCGAAGGCATGCTCGATGATGCGGCAGGCATGTTCGAGGCGCGCATAATCATGGCTGAGCGACAGCGTCACTCCGGTCTCGGGATGGATCCGGTTCAGGACGATATGGACATGGATCTGGGGCGTGTCGCGATGCACCGCGATCACGTATTGATAGTCGCTTGCGCCCATCTCTGTCATCGCCCGATGGGCGGCTCCGATCAGCTCGCGATCGCTCGGCGTCTCGACGGCCGGCCAGCTCAGGACCAGGTGATAGCACGGCCGGCGCACCCGCCTGTTCAGCGAGGCCGCGACATTCATCTGCATCGTCGCGTCCTGCCACAGCCCGGCCAGGTTCTGCAGCGCCACCGCGCAGGCCTTGGCACAGGCATAACGCAGGCGGCGCAGAAAATCGCGCGCGGCATCGCGCACCGATCTGCGGTTGCGGATGGCTTTAGCCAGCATCGTCATCCTCGATCAGTTCCGCGTCCTGCCCGAGAAACCGGCGCTGCATGGCCGCCACCTCGCCCGAGCGACCGCGATAGAGCTGGGCCTCCGGCGCCGCGCCTGCCGCCTCCAAGGCCTGCGCCGCCTCGTTGAGCCAGCCGCCGATCCGGCCGAGGCTGCCGACCACCCGTGCCTGGGCCTGCGGCGTCGCATCGCCATGGAGGACCCGGTCCCGGATCCACGCCGAGACGCTGTCATAGCCCTGCGCCTCGGCCAGCCTGCGCGCCGTCGCGCGCTCCCTCTCGGTGACGCGCAGCGAGATCATCGCGGTGCTGCGACGGCGGTTGCTGCGCGGCTGGCCATCTCCGGCCCTAGCCATCTTCTTCCTCCGGCAAGAGCTGCAGCATCGGATCATCTACGGGCACGCCACGGGCAAGACGTTTCAGTCGCTCGGCGATTTGCGCCCCGGTCTCCTGCGGGAGCTCTTCGGGTGCGGGGCCAGGTTCAGGCGTGACCTCCGGCTCGGGCGCAGGCGTGGGTTCGGGCGGGGGCTCGTGCGCAGTCTCAGGGGTCGGCGCGGCGTCGGGCTGAACGGCGGGCTCGGTCTCCGGGTGCTGCGGCTGGCGCGCCCTGGTCGCGGGGTCAATGAGCGGCAGCTCCCTCTTCGTGTTGCGCCGCTTGATGGGCGGTTTCCCGGCGCCCGTGGCCTGATCGCGCACATAGCTGCGCAGCGTGCTGTCCTGAATCTCGATCCCCTGGTCGCGCCACAGGGCGGCGATATCGGAGACGCTGTAGCCGAGCTTCTCCTGCGCGTGGCGGATCTCCTTTTCCAGCTCGGCCACAGCCTCGCGGTTGGTGAAGCTGGTCTTCTGCTTCGGCTGCAGGTTCTTCAGCGCCGCGCGCAGCGCCTCGACCTTGGAGCTGGAGAGGACGGCGGTAGTCTTGCTCATCTTAGGATTTCCCTTGCAAACTCTGTCTGCAACCAGATTATTTGCCGAGCGTGAAAATCCGAAATGTTGATTCGCGTTATCCACAACTGCGTGCTGCGGGTCCGTAGCCGAGCCTGCGCCGGCACCCGGCCGCAGGTGCCGATCGCGTTCAGGCAGACATCGCCCTGCCCCGCGCGGATTTGGCCATTCCCTGCCAGAAGTCCTGGCAATAGTATCGCGCCAGTCTGAATTACGGCCATCAGGGTATGCTGACGGTCAGACCGTCCCCGGCTCCGGAAAACAGCCAAATTAAGCTTCGGGACGGACAGGGCCTCGGCGCCCAAGGTGGCGCTCTGGCATCAGCGATGGCGGGCGACGCTGTCTCGCAGTTGAGACGCAAAGGCATGGATGGCTAGGTGCTGGATCTGGGGGGACCGGGTAGACGTGGAGGCTGTCCCAGGGAGCGGCTGGTTGCGGCGGGGAAACGGAAGCGGGCGGACAGATCACCGTCACGGCGCGACGGCAGCTCCGGGGATCGGTGCGCCGCATGATCTCATCCGACAGCGCGGCAGGGGACGATCAGCGACGGCGGTGGACGCGGCACGCGTCCAGGTCTGCCGGCGGAGCGGATCGCGGCGGAAGCGCTGTCACCTGAGGTCACGGCCACGGATCTCGCGCGGTGGCAGGAGGAGGCGGGGGAGAACGATGCTGAGAGGGCAGGCTCGGAGCGCCGATCTCGCTGGAGCCGGATGCTCCGACGAGCCTATTTGGGAAACAGCGGGAACATGTCCTCACCAAATTGATGCAGCCTGACGTGGTGGCGGCGGCACAGCCAGCGGACATTCAGCGGCTGGTCATAATGATCATGGTGAGCATCAACGGTCGCCTTGCCGCAGACTTCACAGCACTCCTTCACCAGCAACCCGGCGTTCAACGCCCGCTGCACGGCGAGGTGGGCACCGTATTTGCGTGGGTTCGAGCGGCGCCAGTTCGCCTGCCGCGTCAGGCTCTTGACCATGTCAGACCTCAGATCGGCTCACAGCATGAAGCCAGAATATACCCGGAGGCGGTGCTCGGCCAGTCGCCGGAATGCCGAAGATGCAGTCTCGGCCACGCCCACAGCACCGCGCAGTGTCCCTGCTCTGCTACCGGAGCAATGTGGGGGTGTAAGGCGCGGCAGGGGCAAAGCCGCCCCCACCCGCAGTCAGCTGGGCGCGAAAGAGACCGGCGCGGCTCCCGTTCAGGAGTTCACCGCATCCTTCAGCGCCTTGGCAATTGTGACCTTGACTGCCCGATCTGCTGGCCGATGGGTCAGCTCCTGCGTCTGCGGGTTGCGGACCATCCGCTCCGGCCTGTCGCGGCAGGCGATCTTGCCGATCCCCGGCAGCGTCAGCGCACCACCAGCTTGTATCGTCCTGGCAACCAAGGCCTGCAAAGCGTCCAGCGCTGCCGTGGCCGTTTGCTTGTCGCCTCCCATCTCCTCCGCCAAGGCAGAGACAAGCTGGGCCTTGGTCAAAGGCTTGGGCGTGTAAGGTTGCGTCAAGGGCTGGCTCATCAGGAAAGCTCCGGTATTTCCACAGGCTCTGTTGCACAAATCGGCTGATGGGCAAAGCTCCCCTTTCCCCGGACGGACTTATCCCGCAGCTTCCGTGACTGGTATACCGAGTGCGGTGTAGCCGTTCAGAAGGGCGATGCGGATCTGGAGTCCGGCAACCTAACGGTCGAAGTCCCGTGCGATGAGCCCCTGGCCCAGCAGTTTCAGGCTCCGGCGATGGTATCCGCTCCATCGTCGCCAGAGCGCACGGCCAAGGTATTTGGCCGCGCGAAGGGTGTCGTTTCTCGCCACGGCTTCCCCGGTGATGGTCTTCCAGGGCTTCGCGTTCTTGCGGGGCGGGATGACAGCGTGCGCGCCGCGTTCGGCGATCACATCAAGGCACTTGCGGGTGTCGTAGGCGCCGTCGGCGGTTACAGAACCGACCTCTTCGCCAAACGGTATCTGGCTGAGCAGATCAGGCAGGACAGGTGCGCGACCGGTATGGCTCCCGGTGATCTCGACAGAGCGGATCTCCAGCGTTTCCTCATCAATCCCGAGATGGATCTTGCACCAGACCCGCCGCTTGGGACGGCCATGCTTGGGGCCGTGCCACTCGCCTTCGCCCTCAACCTTGATGCCGGTGCTGTCGATCAGCAGGTGTAGCGGCCCCTTGGACCCGCGATATGGGATGTTTACGGCCAGGGTCTTCTGGCGGCGCGACAGCGTTCTGAAGCCGTGCACTGTCCAGTCGAAACCGACTGACCGACCAGCCGCAACATGCTTTCCGCGAAGCCTGTCGTCTGACGGAGCGCCATGACGAACAGCACCTTCATCGAGAGGCAGGTCTGGATAGCGGCATCGCTGTAGGTTCGCTGGCGGCCATCTCTGCCTGTCGGTGCGGCATCCCAGGTCATAGTGGGATCTAATCAGCGAGCTTGGGCGCTTTATCGTAGGCTGGCCAGTTTCTGGTCCTGTAGGTGGGGCTGCTCATGCAGCCCAGCTACCACGCTCGATTCACTAGATGTCTCCCTTACGCGATTTGTGCAACAGAGCCAAAACGAGGACACGTCAGGGCCGCCCAGACTTCAATGCTCCACGTCCGCGTCGATGACCGGATCAAGACACAAGCGGCCGATGCACTGTCCGGTGTCGGCCTCACGCTTTCAGATGCTGTGCGCATCCTGCTGACCCGCGTAGCCGCTGAGGGCGGCTTGCCTGCAGGTCTGACAGCAGATCCGGGGGCCTATGATGCCTGGTTCCGCGCCAAGGTGCAGGAGGCCTTGGCGGATCAGCGCCCCGCCACACCGCACGATCAGCTGATGCGGGAGGCTCCTGCCATGATCGAAGGCAGGCGGGGTGCCTGACCCCGTCGACCGGATCCTTTGATCTCGCCATCGATATGGAAACCGAAGATGGCGTGATCTGGGTCTACCTCGCCGGCGACGACAGCGTGATCGCATTCCGCCCGTTCGGTATCAAAAACCTGCTAGACTTCATCGGGATGGACTGTGAGCACGCGCAATGACCTTGCTGCGGCCTACACCGGATGTTGACGAACGATCTTGCCGCGAAAAGGGAGATCCTGACCGGCTTGGGTGTGGCAGCCGATCGGATCCTTACAGGTTACGGCTTTACCGGCACCACCCGTGCCGGCTCCGGCCTAGACCAAGCACTGGCAGCCTTACGCGACGGCCACTCGCCGGTGGTGCTGACACTGTGCCGACAGGCACGAGCGGTTCCGATTCGTGCGCCCTTGCCGAAGACGCGGCTGCGCGTGGAATCAAGCTTCAGACCGGTGCAACCACTCAAGGTGCGACTCATCCGACGGGCAAGCTTTCTTCAAGAAGAGCAATCCGTCTTAACAATTACCTGATGGTAGAGGTCCGAGCGGGCTGGTTTGGTTCAGGTTTGACGGCAGCATGGGTTGGAACGATCGACGATTTCCTCTTATGCCGAGAGAGACCTTGCTGTATCTTGCCCTGTCTGCAGTTACTGCAGGCACATACAGGACGAGGGTGTGGGCTTTATGGATAACATGCTGCGGTTCGTCTCGTTGGCGCGGGAAATGCCCGTCAAGCGAGCACCCGAAGATCGCGCGCAGGACTTCCATGAGATCTATCGGGAGTTTGCCGCCCTTAAGGCAGCGCAGCAGGCCAGCCGCTGCAGCCAGTGCGGTGTTCCCTACTGCCAGACGCATTGTCCGTTGCACAACAATATTCCCGACTGGCTGCGCCTGACCGCCGAGGGCCGCATCCGCGAGGCGTGGGAGCGCGCCCAGGAGACCAGCACCTTTCCTGAGATCTGCGGCCGCATCTGCCCGCAGGACCGGCTTTGCGAGGGCAATTGCGTCATTGAGCAGGCGGGCCACGGCACCGTCACCATTGGCGCGATCGAGAAATACATCACCGATACTGCGTGGGAAGAGGGCTGGGTACTGCCCGTCATGCCCCAGATCGAGCGCAGCGAGAGCGTGGGGATTATCGGCGCCGGACCCGCCGGCCTTGCCTGTGCTAACATGCTGCGTCGCGCGGGGGTTCAGGTCACTGTCTATGACCGCCATGATCGTGCGGGCGGACTGCTGACCTACGGCATCCCCAGCTTTAAGCTGGAAAAACACGTTGTGCAGCGCCGGGTCGCACAACTGTCTGCGGCTGGGGTCGAATTCATGCTCGACACCAATATTGGTGTCGATGTCACCTTCGAAGCGATTCGCGGACGCCATGATGCCGTTGTGATCGCGACCGGGGTCTATCGTTCGCGCGATCTCGACATCGACGACTCTCCCGCTAGCGGCGTGATTCGCGCCATCGATTATCTGACGGCGGCGAATCGGATAGACTTCGGCGACGAGGTGCCGGACTTTGCCGATGGCAAACTGGACGCACGGGGCAAGCGCGTCGTCGTTGTCGGAGGCGGAGACACTGCAATGGACTGTGTCCGGACCGCGATTCGGCAGGGTGCACAGTCAGTCAAATGCCTCTACCGCCGGGATCGTGATAATATGCCCGGCAGCCGCCGAGAGGTGGAGAATGCCGAGGAGGAAGGGGTGGAGTTCGTCTGGTTATCTGCCCCCACTGGTTTCTGTGGCCACGTTCCCGGCATCGCCCGGGACGGCGACAATGCGTCATTCTGCAACGCCCATACCGGCGCGGGGGGTGGCGACAATCCGGTGCTGACAGCAATCCGCGTCAGGCCCATGCGCCTCGGCGCACCCGATATCAGCGGCCGCCAGATGCCCGAGCCAACCGAGGGGGCCGACTACCACGAGCCGGCCGAGATGGTTATCAAGGCGCTTGGCTTCGAGGCAGAGGAGCTGCCCCGGCTGTGGGGTGCGAACGGATTGGAGGTTACGCTGTGGGGAACTGTTCGCGCCAGCCATGAGACGCATCGGACCTCCTTACCCGGCGTCTATGCGGTGGGCGATATCGTGCGCGGTGCCTCGCTTGTTGTCTGGGCCATCCGGGACGGACAGGAGGCAGCGGCGGCTATCCTCGCAGATCTTTCTGCGACTCAGACGGTCGTTGCGCAATGACGACCATGGCGCATCCGCACCCATTGACGAACGACGCCGGAGCCTGTCGCCATGCGGGGTGCCGCGTCGCCCGAAAGGCTAGAACCGAAAGCACCGGATCTTATCCAGCGGAGGAGCATCCATGACCATCTATGAGGACGGCTGGATGGCCGCGGAGACGAAGCGGCGTGCGCATCTGGCGGCCACCAGCCTTTACCGTGCGGAGGACGAGCATTCATCCTGCGGAGTGGGTCTGGTCGTCAGCATAGACGGTACGCCGTCGCGGCGGGTGGTGCTGAACGGCATCGACGCGCTGAAGGCCGTCTGGCACCGCGGCGCGGTCGACGCCGATGGTAAGACCGGCGACGGCGCGGGCATCCATGTGCAGATTCCGGTCCCGTTCTTCCACGACCAGATACGCCGCACCGGGCACGAGCCGGACGCATCTAAGCGCATTGCGGTGGGCCAAGTGTTCCTGCCGCGAACGGACTTCGGCGCGCAAGAACGGTGTCGCACCATCGTCGAGACCGAGGTGCTGCGGATGGGCCACGCCATCTACGGCTGGCGTCATGTGCCGGTGAATACCGCACTTCTGGGCGATAAAGCCAACGCCACGCGTCCGGAGATCGAGCAGATCCTTATCCGTTGCGGGGGTGAGCGGGATGAGGAGGAGTTCGAGCGTGAGCTCTATGTCATACGCCGACGGATCGAACGCGCCGCGGTGCAGGCGCAGGTGCAGGGTCTGTATATCTGCACGCTGTCCTGCCGCAGCATCATCTACAAGGGGATGATGCTGGCCGAGCACGTGGCCGAGTTCTATCCTGACCTTCAGGACGACCGGTTCGAGAGTGCCTTCGCCATCTATCACCAGCGCTATTCCACCAACACGTTTCCCCAATGGTGGCTGGCGCAACCGTTCCGCACACTGGCCCATAACGGCGAGATCAACACGCTGAAGGGGAACCTGAACTGGCTCCGCAGCCACGAGATCCGCATGGCGTCTGCTGCTTTTGGTGAAATGGCCGAGGACGTGAAGCCGGTGGTGCCCTCCGGGTCCAGCGACAGCGCGGCGCTGGATGCGGTATTCGAACTCATGGTCCGCTCGGGCCGCAGCGCGCCCATGGTCAAGACCATCCTCGTGCCGGAAGCGTGGTCGAAGGCCACCACCGACATGTCGAAGGCCTGGGCGGACATGTATGCCTACAGTAACGCCGTCATGGAGCCATGGGACGGCCCGGCAGCGCTGGCGATGACCGACGGTCGCTGGATTTGCGGGGGCCTCGACCGGAACGGCCTCAGGCCGATGCGCTATGTCGTTACCGGCGAGGGGTTGCTGATCGCCGGATCGGAGGTCGGCATGGTGCCGGTGAACGAGGCCACAGTGCGCGAGAAAGGCGCGCTAGGGCCGGGGCAGATGATCGCCGTCGACATGGCCAAAGGCCGCCTTTACCACGACCGCGAGATCAAGGATCTTCTGGCCGCGCGGCATCCCTTCGGCGAATGGGTGAAGAAGGTCGTGCAACCCTCGCCGATGATGGCCGCGCTGCCGGAGCCCGCGACCCATTCCGGGGAGGCCCTGCGCCGCCGCCAGATCGCCGCCGGCCTGACGGTGGAGGATCTGGAGACGGTCCTTGCGCCCATGGTCGAGGACGCAAAGGAAGCGCTGGCCTCCATGGGTGACGACACGCCGCCCGCGGTGCTGTCGCAGCACTATCGCCCGATCAGCCACTTCTTCCGCCAGAACTTCAGCCAAGTCACCAACCCGCCCATCGACAGCCTGCGGGAAGGCCGGGTCATGTCCCTCAGGACGCGGTTCGGGAACCTCAAGAACATGCTGGATGAAAGCGCGGCGCAGACCGAGATCACCCTGCTGGAAAGCCCGTTCCTCGCCACCGGCGAACTGGCAGAGCTGACCCGGCAGTTGGGGGTGGCTGTGACGCGGATCGACTGCACCTTCGTGGCGGGTCCCGATGCGCTGCAGGCCGCACTTGACCGCATACGCGCCGAGGCCGAGGATGCCGTGCGCAGCGGCGCCGGCCAGATCGTGCTGAGCGATGAGGCTGTCGACGACCGGCACATTGCCATTCCGATGGTGCTGGCGACAAGCGCGGTGCACTCCTGGTTGACGCGCAAGGGACTGCGCGCGTTCTGTTCAATCAACGTGCGCTCAGCCGAATGCGTAAATCCACATGATTTCGCGGTTCTGATCGGCTGCGGCGCGACGACGGTGAACCCCTGGCTGGCGCAGGACAGCATCGCCGAACGGATAGAACAGGGGCTGCTGCCCGGCACCCTGATGGATGCGATGAACCGCTACCGCGAGGCGATCGACGCGGGGTTGCTGAAGATTATGTCAAAGATGGGCATCTCTGTGCTGTCGTCATACCGTGGCGGGCTAAACTTCGAGGCGGTGGGGCTAAGCCGCGCGATGGTGGCCGAATACTTCCCCGGCATGCAGTCGCGCATCAGTGGCATTGGGCTGATCGGCATCCAGCACAAGCTGGAGGAGATCCACGAACGCGCCTTCGGGGGGGCGCCCGGTCTGCTGCCCATCGGCGGCTTCTACAAGATCCGCAACCGGGGGGAGACGCACGCTTGGGAAGCCGAGACGATGCGCCTGCTGCAACTGGCATGCGAGCGTGCGAGCTATGATCTGTGGCGGCAGTTTAGCGCGGCCATACGGTCCGGTCCGCCTATCCACCTGCGAGATCTTCTAGAAATTAAGCAGATCGGTGCCCCAGTACCCATCGAGGAGGTCGAGAGCATCACCTCCATCCGCAAGCGTTTCGTCACCCCTGGCATGAGCCTTGGCGCGCTGTCCCCCGAGGCGCACATGACGCTGAACATTGCCATGAACCGCATCGGGGCACGTTCCGACAGCGGCGAGGGCGGCGAGGATCCGGCGCATCACAGCGCTTTGCCCAACGGCGACAATCCCAGCGCCAAGATCAAGCAGGTGGCCTCGGGCCGGTTCGGCGTTACGGCCGAATACCTCAATGCCTGCGAGGAGCTGGAGATCAAGGTGGCGCAGGGTGCCAAACCCGGCGAGGGCGGCCAGTTGCCCGGCATGAAGGTGACGGAGCTGATTGCGCGGCTGCGCCACTCGACGCCGGGTGTGACGCTGATCTCGCCGCCCCCGCATCACGACATCTACAGCATCGAGGATCTGGCGCAGCTGATCTACGATCTCAAGCAGATCAACCCGCGCGCCAGAATCACGGTGAAGCTTGTGGCCGGAAGCGGCGTTGGCACCATCGCGGCAGGCGTCGCCAAGGCCAAGGCGGACGTCATCTTGATCAGCGGTCATAACGGCGGCACCGGCGCTAGTCCCGCGACCAGCATCAAGTTCGCGGGCTTGCCGTGGGAAATGGGCCTGACCGAGGCACATCAAGTCCTCGCCATGAATAAGCTGCGCGCGCGGGTCACGCTGCGCACCGATGGCGGCCTGCGCACCGGGCGCGATGTGGTCATGGCGGCGATGATGGGGGCCGAGGAATACGGAATCGGCACCGCCGCCCTGATCGCCATGGGGTGCATTATGGTCCGCCAGTGCCACTCCAACACCTGTCCCGTGGGGGTCTGCACGCAGGACGAGAAGCTGCGCGCCATGTTTAGCGGCAGCGCAGACAAGGTCGTGAACCTCATCACCTTCTATGCACAGGAGGTGCGCGAGATCCTCGCCTCAATTGGGGCGCGCTCTCTCGACGAGATCATCGGCCGCGCCGACCTGCTGACGCAGGTGTCGCGAGGCAACTCGTATCTGGACGATCTGGACCTGAACCCGCTTCTAATCACGGTCGATGGCGCGGACAAGATTGTCTATGACCGCAACCGGCCGCGCAATTCGGTGCCGGACACGCTCGACGCCGAAATACTGCGGGACGGGGCACGGTTCTTCGAGGACGGAGAGAAGATGCAGCTCTCTTACGCGGTCCGCAACACTCATCGCACCATAGGCGCCCGTGTCTCTTCGCGGATCGTGCGGAACTTCGGAATGAAGAACAGCTTGCAGCCCGACCACCTGACGCTGCGACTGACTGGGAGCGCGGGCCAGTCGCTAGGCGCGTTCGCAGTGCCGGGCCTCAAGATCGAGGTTGCAGGCGATGCCAACGACTATGTCGGCAAGGGCCTGTCGGGCGGGATCATCGTGGTCAAGCCGCCAGTGGACAGCCCGCTGGTGGCTGCGGAGAACGTGATTATCGGCAACACCGTCCTCTATGGTGCGACCGACGGGCTGCTGTTCGCAGCCGGACGTGCGGGCGAGCGCTTTGCGGTCCGAAACAGCGGCGCGCAAGCCGTTGTCGAGGGCTGCGGCTCGAACGGCTGCGAATACATGACCGGCGGCGTGGCTGTGATCCTCGGGCACATCGGCAGCAATTTTGGCGCCGGCATGACGGGGGGCATGGCCTACCTTTGGGACCCTGATGGCGTCGCGGACGCCTATGTCAACGGCGACAGCGTGCTGACCTGCCAGATCGGCGTGCCATACTGGGAGGCGCAGTTGAAAGAGCTGCTCCAGCGCCATGCGCATGAGACCGGCTCGCGCAGGGCGCGGGACATCATCGACGCATGGGAGTTTGCGCGCACGCAGTTCGTGCAAGTGTGCCCGCGGGAGATGCTGCCCCATCTCAGCCATCCGCTAACGCTGGCCGATCGAGCGGACACGCCGGCCGACGTGTCCATGAAGGCGGCGAGTGTTCTGCAACCAATTCCCGAGGTCGAGCCGGTGTAGGGGCCCTATCTGTCGCCTGAATCAGCTAAGCCATCACCCGACAAGGAGACTAGCCCAATGAAGGTCGAGGACGTACTGAGCCTGATGGAAACCGAGGAGGTGGTCTGTGTCGATCTTCGCTTCACTGATCTCAAGGGCAAGCTGCAGCACATGACGCTTGCGGCTGAGATGGTGGACGGCGATTTGTTCGAGGAAGGTTTCATGTTCGACGGCTCCAGCGTGGCGGGCTGGAAATCCATCGACCAGTCCGACATGAAGCTGATGCCCGACCCGGCCAGCGCCTATCTGGACCCGTTCTACGCGGAAAAGACGCTCTGCTTGCATTGCGACGTGGTGGAGCCCGACACCGGCGAGCCCTATTCCCGCGACCCCCGCAGCACCGCCGCCCGGGCTGAAGCCTATCTGCGCGCCTGCGGTATCGGCGATGTCTCTTACTGGGGTCCCGAGGCGGAATTCTTCCTGTTCGACGACGTCCGCTATGCCGTCACCCCGCAAAAAGTGTCCTACGAGATCGACGCCGCCGCCGCCGCCTGGAACACCGATGCCAGCTTCGAGATGGGCAACACCGGCCACCGCGCGCCCCATAAGGGAGCCTATTTCCCGGTCAACCCGATCGACGAGGGGCAGGACATCCGCGGCGAGATGCTGTCCACGATGAAGCGCATGGGCATCAAGGTCGACAAGCACCACCACGAGGTCGCGACCTGCCAGCACGAGCTGGGGATGATCTTCGGCGGGTTGGTCGAGCAGGCCGACAACATGCAGAAATACAAATACGTCATCCACAACGTCGCCCACGCCTATGGAAAATCCGCGACCTTCATGCCCAAGCCGATGAAGGGCGACAATGGCAGCGGCATGCATGTCAACATGTCGATCTGGCGCGATGGCAAGCCCTTGTTCGCGGGCGACAAATACGCCGATCTCTCGCAAGAGGCGCTGTGGTTCATCGGCGGCATCTTGAAACACGCCAAGGCGCTGAACGCGCTGACCAACCCCTCGACCAACAGCTATAAGCGGCTGATCCCGGGGTTCGAGGCGCCGGTGCTGCGGGCCTATTCGGCGCGCAACCGCTCGGGCTGCGTGCGGATCCCGTGGACCGAAAGCCCCAAGGCCAAGCGCGTCGAGGCCCGCTTCCCCGACCCCTCGGCCAACCCCTATCTGTGCTTTGCCGCGCTGCTGATGGCCGGGATCGACGGCATCCGCAACAAGATCGACTCCGGCCCGGCCTCGGACAAGGATCTGTACGACCTGCCCCCGGAAGAGCTGGAAAGCATCCCCACCGTCTGCGGCAGCCTGCGCGAGGCGCTGGAAGAGCTGGAAAAGGACATGGACTTCCTGCTCGCCGGCGACGTCTTCACCCGCGACCAGCTCGACGCCCATATCCGGCTGAAATGGGAAGAGGTCTATGCCTATGAGCACACCCCTCACCCGATCGAATACGCGATGTACTATGCCTGCTGAATTGCCTGGAAGGGGCAATGGTATCGACCCCGCCGCCCGGTTGCGGCGAGACTTTTCAAGTTGGACAGATCGGAGAGGGGAGATGCCATCGAAATCGTGAGAATGGGAGTCGACCTAGCAACTGTATCCTCACGCGGTCGAAGGCGTCCATTTCTGACGGCTTTTACACAGGGCATTAGCAAGGTTGACCAGTTTCCGGGCGACCGCTGTTATGATGACCTTGTGTGGTTTCCCGGCTTTTCGCAAGCGATCCGCAAAGGCCTTCATGGACGGGTTGTGATGCGCGGCGACCAGAGCAGCCTGGAACATCACATGTCTCAGGGCACGGCGACCGCCTGCAATGGTCCGCTTCCCGCGAAGGGTTCCACTGTCATGCGCCACGGGGGCGAGCCCTACGAGAGCTGCAGCCTGTTCGCCGGTGATGGTGCCAAGCTCAGGCATTTCTGCGATCAGCATTGTGCTGGCCACGGGTCCGATCCCGGGGATGGAGCGGAGAACACCAGCGGTCTCTGCCACCAAAGCGTCGCTGGATATGGCGGCCCCGATTCTGGCTTCCAATTCCTTGATCAGGCAGTCGAGCCGAGCCTTTAGTTCGGTATCGACGCTGTCAAACATCTCGGCTGTGCCAAGCTTCTGATGCGCGCGGATCTGGGCCAGTAGACGTTTCCGCATCTCGACAATCTGGGCCCGCTTTGAGGTCAAGGCTCTGAGCAATCTCAGCTTTTCTGCGGGAAGGCGGCGACCAGCATCGGGTCGGAAGGCAAAGAAGCGGGCAATAAGCTCCGCGTCAATTCGGTCGGTTTTTGCGCGTGTGCCACGGCTTCGTGCGAATGCTTTCACCTGAGCGGGCGGCACTTGTCGGGCGATGACGCCTTCTGCCTCGAGCGTTTCCCAGAGCTGCCATTCCTGTCCGCCGGTCGACTCAAAGCAAACGACGGCATCTCGATCGTGGGCAAGATCCGCAACGGCTGCATGACCTTTTGGTCCATTCGGCATTCGGCATTGGAGCCCATCGGGCACGGGTGAACGGATCCCCCTTGATCGCGAAGATGACGTCGTAATGGTCCTTCTGCAGTTGGGTGCCGACAAGTTCAAGTTGGCCGGGATAGGTGGTTTCGGCCAAGGCGGTCGCTGCATCAATGGCGCGCTGGCGATCCGCACAGGCAGAGAGAAGGGCCATGAGCGCCAGCGCGACGAGCCAACGACCTGCAGGGCCCGACGCGCCCTTCTTCCGGCCGGCGAGCATCCATTACCCCCCGCTCCCGATGCGCAGCGCGGGCAGGTTCCCGGTGATCAGGGCGTGAGAGGCGCGGTTGAAGGGACCGGGCGTGCCGTCGAGACTGGCGACGTGCAGGACCGCCGCGCAGCCGGATGGCGTGGGCGGTGCGGTGCTTGCCGCGGCGAGGTCCCCGTCCGCGCCGTCCATCCCGCGCCACAGCTCAGCGGCGCGCTCCGCCGCCGCCTGCGCTTCGGGACAGTCGGCATAGGCGAGTGCAAGGATCAGAGTAGGACCCTCGGGCGTCTCCACATCAGCCAGCGCGGCACTCTGCCACAGTGGTAGGCCGACCGGGGAGGCGGCGGCAGCCTCTTCCAGCGCGGTGCGCGCTTCCTCCGGGGTCTTGCCGGCCAGGACAGTGGGATCGATCCTGCCGCTCAGCCCGTGCCAAGGGCCGAGGAAAGCGACCTGCAGCACCGCGCCCTCCTGCGCCTCCAACCCGGCAAGGATAGTCTTGCCGGCGGGCGTATCCAACGCAGACGGTCCATCAGCCAGAAGCGGCTCCAGCACCGCGGCATCGTCCGCCTGCAGCAGGGTCAGGCCGGAACGCGCCACGACCGATGGCTGCCCCATCGTCCCCCGCCACGGGTCCGCAGGATCGCGCCCGGCAAGGTTCATCACGCCAGGCTCTCCGTTGGCAATCATCCCCGATGGCAGTTCCTCGAAACCGCGCTCCGATAGGCTGGCGAACGCGGTAGTGGCAGCGGTCTCGTCGGCAAGACCCCAGATCGACACCGCTTCGGGCGGCTGCCCCATCCCGGCCACGAAGGCCAGTGCCGAGGCGTCGACCCCAGCCTTTTCGCCGAAGCCTTCTGCCGTGCCGACCGCAATCGCCTCGACCGGGCGGATGCCGCCGCCCATCAGGGCGCGGGCGAGCGCCTCGCGCCCCAGGGTGCCATCATGGGCTTCGGCCAGTGCCGTCAGGTCGACATACCGGGCGACGTCCGGTGTGAGGCCGGAAAACACCGTGTCGGGCAGAACCGACAGCGCGGCGCGCAGGTTCGAGTTCTCGGCCAGCGCCGGGGCGCCGGCAACAAGGGCGAGCGCCAGCACGGGGGCAAGTCTGGTCATCATCTTCTCCGTCATCTCGGTTGCGAAAATGGGTTGGCGCAGGTCACGTCGTAACCCGCCACTTCGGGACCTGCGGGACGCCACACATCCCCGAAGGTCAGGACCGAGGCCACGGCCTTGTCTTGCACGAAGGACAGGCTGCAGAAGCCGAATCCGGTCCCGGAACAATGTTCGGCCCCGCTGAAGCCCCTTGCGGCAAGCCGGGCCGCGAGAGGGTCGGAGGGCTGCGCGCGACTGTCCGGCTCCCAGCCATGCGCGGCCAGCAGCGCCCTGGCGTCGGACAGGTTCAGACCGTGGATCAGCGGCATCGTCACTGTTCCGTCGCAGAAGGCATCGGTCCGTGCAGGCGCGACGATCACAGGGATACCATCGTCCAGCGTGATATCGGCGACGGGCTGCGGCAGCATCTCGCCGTTCCAGAGACGCAGCCTGCCGAGACCGACGCGGCGCAGTTGACCGATGCCGCTGCTGTCCGGTTGCGTGGCTTCCACGAGGGCCAGCAGCTCCACGCCGTCGAAGACGCCGATCCGACCGCCGGTCAGGACGCAGGCACCGCTGGTCACCGATCGGAATCCGGCGACGAAGCTGATGGCGACCAGCGGGCCGAGCGGCTCCTCGCTGATGACCGGCCAGCCGGCTGCGGCAACCATCCGCCCGGCGGATGTCTGCGGAGCAACCTCATGATGCCCGCAGAACCCGCGGTCGATCCGCCCCGAGGCCTCAGGCAGTGCGGTGCCCGGAACGACGGTGATGCCCGATACGGGCGGCTCTGCCGCGGCGGCTGCGCCACCGAGAGCTGCGAGAACGGCGACCAGGCGCGTGGGGCCGAGGTGCGGCAAGGGGTTCTTTCTCATCGGCGGCTCCTTCCTGCCTGTTGGGACGCCGGCCGCCGGCCAGATCTTGGTGAAGGCACCGCACTGTTGCTGCCGGTGCCCCGACACGCTCCCGCCCGGGACGTTCTTTGCTTTGCTTCCGCCTGTGTCTGTGGTCTTGTGCAGTCGTGACGAGAAATGAAAGCAGGTTCAGTTTCTTGCAGGCACCAAGGTTGCGCGATAGCCGGTCCGGGACCGACAGTGATGCCGCCGGCCGGGACCGTGCCCTGCTGGCGCGGGCGCGCGCAGGCGATGCCGCAGCGTTCGAGGCGCTCCTCGCCTTGCATTACCGTTACATCTTCCGGGTCGCCTACCGCTGGCTAGGCCATGAAAGCGATGCCGAGGATGTCACGCAGAGCGTGTGCATGCGGTTGCCAGAGGCGATCCACAGTTTCGATGGACGCGCGGCCTTCACCAGCTGGCTCTACCGCGTGACCCTGAACGCGGTGCGCGACCTGCAGCGCCGCCGGCAGCGGCAGGGGCGGCTGGCCGATGCGGTCGCCGTCCTGGCCGAGGACAGCCTCCCGCCCGAGCAGGAGGACGCGCTGCACATTGCCGATCTGTGGCGGGCGGTCCGCGCCCTGCCGGAAAAGCAGCGCGATGCGGTAATGCTCGTCCATGCCGAGGGTTTGAGCCAGGCCGAGGCAGCGCGTATCATGGGCTGCAAGGAAGTTACCGTCGCCTGGCATATCCACAAGGCGCGCAAGACACTCAGGGAGGTGCTGTGACAAGCCGGACGTCCCATCCCCTCGACCTGCTGCGGCAGCTTTCCACGCCCGAGCCTGACCCGGCACGAATGCAGGCCACCATCGCCGCCGCGCGGGCGCGTTTCGCGGACGACGGGGCCCGCTGTCCCGTGTCCGGCCCCCGCCGCGACGGATGGCCGATGTGGATGGCCGCCGCGGCTGTGTCGCTGGCGGCGATCGCGGTGGTGGCAGTGCTGATGCCGTCGCCCGATGCGCCGCAGCTGGCGGGCCGGGACCCCGCCACGAGGGGCGAGGAGCGCGAACCCGCCGCCCCGCCGCGTCGGCTGGCCGAGCCGCCGCCAGCGCCGACTGCCGAACCGCCCGGCATCATCATGGGGGCGCGCCCACCGCAGGCTTTGCCACCAGCCAATGCCGAACTGCTGGCGGCGGCACGGCACGATTTCGACGGGTTCCAGATCATCGAGCGCGACACAGCCGACGGAGTCGCCCTCTCGCTCCTGCGCGGCGGGACCGAGACAGCGTTCGACCGTCGCAGCCTCGACCCCGGCATCGGGTTCGAACTGCTGGACGCCTTTCTGCTAGCCCCGGCCGACGCGCCCGAACTGCTGCTGCTGCAAAGCCGCATCGGCGACGCGACGAACTGGGACGTGTTTACCGTCGGACCGGGCGGCCTGCGCCTGTCGGGCGAGTTGTCGCGGCGGGTCCATGACGCGCCAGACCGCGCCGCCGCCACCCGCAGGCTGAGCGCCCCCGAATAGTCGCCAAGGTCTGCGCCTCGGCGGGCGTTTCATGGAGGACCGACCCTTCGGCAAAGGAGCCGCCATGTTCCGCAGCATTTTGGCCGCCGCGCTGATCCTCACCGCCACGGCCGCGCAGGCCCTCGATGCCGAGGCGCTGCCGGTCCCGGCCAAAGGCGAGCAGTTCTGGGGCCTCGGTTCGACCGGCATCGACTGCGTCCGCCTGCCTTGCCCTTGGCGCGGCGTCTTCCGCATCGACCCTGACGGCACCCGCGACCGCCCGCTGTCCCGCCATGACATGACCGAAGCCCCACCGCTGACAGCCGACGAGGCCGACCGCGCGCGGATCGAGGAAGCCTTCGCGAACGATGGCTGCGTAGTGGCCGAGGGTCATTTCGAGGGCGAGACGCTTGCCGTCGTGCGTATCGCAGGGGAATGTCACCACTGGTTTCCCCGGCGACCCGCGCAATGAGGCGCGCGCTGCTGCTGGCCGCGCTGCTGCTGGCGGCTGGGAGCGCGGCACTGGCCCTTTCCGGCGCTGGCGGCTGGTAGGATGGATGGCTGGCGATAGCGGCTGTCTTGCGGGCTTTATCTTGCACGATCTGGTGGTGAAGAGGACACGGTGGAGAGCGACGCTTCGGGCCGACTACCCGCTGATGGCATCGGCTAAGAATATTCCGGCCGCGCTCGCCGCCCCTGTGCTGCCGGGGGACAGCAGGGCTGGTCAGTGGAAAGGCTTCAGACTTGCGGCTAAATGAGGGCCCGGCAGTTAAGGTCTGTGGTTCCTTGCACGGAAGGACAAGGCCCCGGCTGTGTCACGGGGTATCCCCGCACCGCGCCTCCTGTTGTCAATCACTCTGTGCGGCGCGGCGAGGGACTATTGCCCCAAGTATTTTGCCCGCATCTGTCGTCCCGTCTCTATCCCCAGCCGTCGCGACTCTCTGGCAAGCCAAGCGTCCGCCTCCGCTTTCCCGTCGCGCTCGACGCGCATGCGGTAGCGGGGTTCAAGCTCGCGCCGGTGCTGCTCCATGATCCGGGCGCCCTCGGCGCGGGCACGGGCCTCTGCAGCAGGCGATATGGTGCTCGACCTGCTCGCGGGCTGTTTGGCGTCGGGGCCATCGTCGGCGTGCTGTTGCTGATGCTGGCGCAGGTTGTGTTCCAGCATCGTGTCGAGGTGGATACCGAGGTAATCCTGCGCCGTCGCGGGCGCGGCGACGGTCGCGGCGGCCAGCAGGACCACGGCAATAGGCAGTTCTCTCATCGGTCTTCCTCCAGAGCTTTCATGGCAGAAAATTTTCGCATGTCACCGCAGCCGGTGCGATCTCGACGAAGCGCCCGCTGTCCCGGTCCAGCGCGGCGGTCCAGGCGCCGCTCTCAGGCGTGATCTCGCCGCTGCCACTGCGCATCACGGCGATGGGGTGCAGGCCCGCACGCTCGGTGCGACAGGTGCTGTAGTTCAGGAAACGATCCTCGGGGATGGTGGGGACCGCGATGACAGCGGTCACGATCCAGAGCGGCCGCCCCGTCTCGTCGTCGCTGGCCTGCCGTCCCGCATAGATGCCGACCGGCGCGCCGCCGGCTGCCGGCTCGAGCGTGCCGATCCCCACCGCGCATTCCGTGGCGCTGCCCGCCGGTCCCACGCAGGCGCCGCCAAGGCTGGTGAGGCCGTCGGGATAGGGCGGAACGATGCTGCCGATTGCGAGCAGTGCAGGCGCCTGCCTTGCTGCCACGACCGAGGCGAGACCGCGCGGCACGTCGTCAAGCGCCAGCGCGGGCGACGCCGTCAAGATCACGGCCGCAAGGGCGGCGCGCATCGTCAGCCGCCGAGTTCTGGCAGCGGCGCGGCTGCCAGTGCCTTGATCCGGGTCGGGCGCAGCACGGGAAGTTCTTGCAGGAACGTCTTGGCCGCGTCGTTGCCAGAGGCGCGGTGGCTGATGCCAAATAGCATCACGCCGGCACCGCGCTCGCCTACCGCCAGCGGCGCATAGCGATAGACGTTCCACTCCACGACATATTCGCCGGCCTCGTTCCTGCTGCTGACGATGAAGTCCAGCAGCGCCTCGCCTGTCGCCTCGTTCTGGATCACCTCCATGTTGACCAGCGGGTCGGTTGCCTTGCGGCGGGTGAGAGTTTCGGTCTGCGCCCGCACCGCGTCCATCACCCCGACGCCGCCGGTGACGGTCTCGACCGAGACCATGCGGCTGTAGTTGTCCGGGGTCTCGCCGGCCGGCAGGTATTCCTGCTTGATGTAGTTGTCAGCCGTGCGCGAGGACCAGGCGAGCGCGAAGCTGTCGCCCGCCAGGGTGATCGGACCGGGCAGGCCCAGATGATCCGTGGTCTGCGCCTGCACCGGCGCGAGCCAGAGGGTAGCGGCCAGAACGGCGGCAAGGCGGGTCAAGGTCGTCATGGGCAGCTCCTTCAATGGTCGCTCAGCGGTTTTCCAGTCCGTTGTCGATGCGGTGCCGGCGGAGTTCCTCGCGGCGGGAATCGACCTCCGCGATGAGGTCGATCAGCCCCTGCCGCACCTTGGCCAGCTCTGCGGAATGGGCGGCCTTGGACGTAACGCCGTTCGCATGGGCTTCATCCCAGGCCAGCGCCCACTCCATCGCCGCGATCCACTCGTCAGGGTCGCCGGCGATGTATTCGTTGACGGGCCGGCCGACCTGTTCGGTCAGCGCCGAGAAAAGGACGCGGTCGTTCGCCGCCGCGCCGGGTGCCGCCAGCATGAAGCGATAGCGGATCTGTCCCGCATACATCCAGTTTGCCGCCTCCTGCCCCTTGCCCTCTCCCAGCAGTCGGGCGGCGAGGACATAGAGGGCAGAAGGGTGCAGCGACTCCGCCTGCTCGGCGATCTGAGCCGAGGGCATGCCGTCGAGGTTTCCCGCCGCCTGTGCGTGGCCAGGGAGCAGCGAGGCGCAGCAGAGCAGCAGCGGGAAAAGCAGGCGTTTCATCAGGCGATCTCCGTCCTCTTTGCCCGTGTGACGCCACGAGAGCACAGAAGCTTGGCGATGTTCAATCTCCGGTGCTCTTTCGCGACACACATTGCGGCTCGCGGCTCAGGCTCATGCCGCCTCCCCATGTCCAGCGATTGACGAGGCGCCACTCGATCCGCTCGCATGCGCCGCGACCCTCGGCCGCTGAGGGCGGCTCGCGGCCATCGTCCTTTTCGGGATCGGACACAGGCCCGGGCGGAGGAAGGCTGACGTCGAACAGGAACACCGTCAGCATCTCGGCATCCGGCGCGGACCCGGCGTTCTCCGTGGGAATGCGGCGAAGGGTGAGCTTGCCGTTTTCAGGCCCGATCTGGCCCGTCAGGACCATGTGGAAACCCTCCATTTCGGTCAGGGAGAGAACCCGGCCCGCCGCAGTGATCTCGGTCGGGCCGGTATGCGACAGGCTGCGCCACACGCCATCGCCATCCGGCACAACGGTTACGCTCAGATCGAGGCTCCCGCCGTCAGCGAGCGCCGCCGTGGTGCTGAACAGGACCCGGTCATCGCCCGCGGCGGAAAACCGCACCTCGGCGTCACCCCACGCCCGGTGCATGCGATCGCCGCCGTCCACCGGAAAGGCCTCAACCGTCATGCGCCCGGTATACGGAGCACCAATAGTGGCGGGAAACGGAATGGGTTCGCCGAGGGCCGGGGTGACAGTCAGCAGTCCTGCCAGCAGCACGACGATCAAGCAGCGGGTTCGTTTCATCGCGCTCTCCCTGAACCGTGTCCTGAACTCTCACCTCAAGACGCTTCGGGAGCAACTTACCTTGGCCGAAACCTTTCCCGGCAAGCGACGCGCCTGACTCAATGACAGTATGGATGACAGCCTGCAAAGCGCCCGCGACGCCTTCATCGACGAGCAGCTGACCAACGCTGCCCGCATCCCTGCCGACCGAGGCGTCACCGACGCGCCGGCCAAGGCCTATCGCTATGCCGCGCTGAAGGCCGAGGCCCGGGCGCGGGACTGGGATCTTCTGGGCGAGGATCCGGAGGGCGACCGAGGCTACCGCCTCTATCGTCACGACTGAGGCCACCTTCAACGGATCAGCGTCGGTAACATGGCAACCGGCCGTTTCACCTGCGGCGGCTGCAGTGAGGGCTGGACGAGGGACCAAAGCTACATCTACGCGATGCTCTTTGTGCTGAAGGACGGCCGCGAGGCCATCAAGGTCGGCTTCTCGCGAGACCCGGACTCGCGCCTGCGTCACCAACTGACCACCGAACAGGACCAATACGCGATGCTGATCCGCAGCATCGCAATCCCGACAG
Source organism: Paracoccus jeotgali (assembly GCF_002865605.1). NCBI lineage: Bacteria > Pseudomonadati > Pseudomonadota > Alphaproteobacteria > Rhodobacterales > Paracoccaceae > Paracoccus > Paracoccus jeotgali. The sequence continues at coordinate 48,810 of NZ_CP025584.1, read as the reverse complement.
GGCGCGATGCGATCCAACTGGAGAAGGAAACTCACCGGACCCTGCGCGAACGCCATCCGCAGGCGGTGCTGGATCGTGGCGTCTTTGCCGGTCAGGTCAATTGCGCCTCGGAGTTGTACGACGCTGCCATTGAGACCGATATCATGGCGCTTCTGGATGAGCTGCAGCAACGCGTTGCGGAGCTGGAGTAGCGCAAAAGTCGGCCACTTGACAGGCTCGGCACGCCGTCCTAGCTTCGCCGGCGAAGAAACAGGGTGGCCTAGACTGACCGCCAGACACATCAGGGGTGCTCCATCAGCGGGGCTGAGATACGCGGCACGCGTGAACCCTTTAGCTGATCCGGGTAATGCCGGCGGAGCGAGAGAGACATGTTTATTGGCGCCCAGGTGTCGCTTTACCCAATGACCTCGGATTTCGAGCAGGTCATCCTTTCGGGCCTGAAAGCGCTCGATCCTTATCGCGACCGCTTGCGTATCGAGACGGACGACATGTCTACCCTGTTCGTTGGCGCGTCCGCGCCGCTCTTCGATGCGCTGCGCGATCTTTTTGCCCGGGCCGCGCAGCAGCCGCCCCATGTGACCATGCACGTCACCCTCTCTCGCGGCTGTCCCGGTGAACCCGATGACCCGTCCTGCCGTTGCGAAACCCTTTCGCAGGCGCAGGATCAGACGCTCGCCGAGCGCCAGACGCTCGCCACAGAGGCGGTGCAGGCGGCGCCGGTTCTGGGGGTCGAGATCGATGTGCAGTTCTCGCTCTATGTGCTGGGGCGGGATCGGCACATGGACGAAATCTACGGCTGCATCGACTTCCTGAAAGCGAGTGGGACCTTCTTACGGTCCAAGAATTTCTGCACACGCCTCCGCGGCGATGCGGGGGCGGTTTTTGAAGCGGTGAGGCAGGCTTTCCTGCGGTTCGGACCGGCGGAAGGGCATGTGACCATCGATCTGACAGCCTCGGCCAACAGCCCGACCCTGCGCTGACCGGGGTTTCATCCGATGCTGGCGCGTGTCCTGCCCTCACTGATGGTTGCCCTCTGCCTGCTGGCTGTCTGGGAGGTCTATAGCCGCTTCTCCGGCGTCTCGGCCCTGATCCTGCCCGCGCCATCGAGCGTGCTTCGCGCGCTGCTGCTGAACCGCAACGAGATCACAGGTCATGCCCGCTCCACCATCAGCGTCGCCGTGATCGGCTTCGCCTTATCTGTCGGCTTCGCCTTTGCGACCTCTGTCGCGCTGCATGTCGCGCCGTTCGCAGAGCGCGGCCTCATGCCCCTGTTCGTGGTCAGCCAGACGGTGCCGCTGGTCGCATTGGCGCCCCTGATGATCCTGTGGTTCGGGTTCGGGCATCTGCCCAAGATCCTGCTGGTGATCCTGGTGACCTTCTTTCCCATGCTGCTCAGCCTGCTGTCAGGTTATCGCCAGACACCGTCCGAGTTTCGCGACCTTCTGGCGGCCATGGGGGCGAAGCGGTGGGGCATATTTTTTAGGGCCACGCTGCCATCGGCAAGGTCGGCCTTTCTGGCCGGGCTGCGGATCTCGGCGACCTATGCGATTGTGGCAACGATCTTCGCCGAGTACGCCGGCGCGCGTCGGGGCCTCGGGATCTATATTCTCGCTGCGAAAAACAATTTCCGCGCCGACCTCGTGCTCGCGGCGGTTCTTGTCTCGGCGGCACTGACGCTGATGCTGCTGGGTGTGATCTGGGTGATCGACCGGCTGACCGTCCGGGGGGCGCAGATGGATCATGCTTGAGATCCGCGGCCTGGCCATCCGCAGTCCCAGCCGCGACATCGTCACGGAACTGGCGCTTCATTTGCCGGGGCAGGGGATCACGGCTCTGATCGGCCCGTCCGGCTGCGGCAAGAGTTCGGTCCTGAAATGGTTGGCCGGGATCCTGCCGCAAGGGCTGGACGCGCAGGGCGCCGCCATGCTGGATGGCGAGCCAATCTCTCCGCCACATCCGGCCATTATCTATCAGCCGCAAAACGACGCGCTCTTTCCATGGCTGACGATCGCGGAGAATGCAGCTTTGGGACTGCGCGTGGCTGGCCTCTCTGCGCGAACGGCGCACGAGCGGGTCGCGCCTCTGTTCGCCGCCTTCGGGCTGTCAGGGACGGAAAAACAGTTTCCGGCAGAGCTTTCCGGCGGCATGCGGCAACGGGCAGCCTTTCTGCGCACGATGGTCCAGCCGGGACGGTTTCTGCTGGTTGACGAGCCGTTCTCGGCGCTCGACGCGGTGACCCGCCTGCGGATGCAGGACTGGCTGGTGGCGCGGCTAGCAGAGCATCCGCGGGGCGTGCTGCTGGTGACCCATGATCTGCACGAGGCGACAAGCCTGGCGGATCGGATCCTGGTAATGGGGATGCGACCCGGTCGGGTCATTGCCGACATTGCCGTCCCCATCCGACGCCCGGCGCGGACCGAGACCGCCTTGGCCGGTCTGCGCGACACCTTGAAACAACTGCTCTTACAGGAGACACTCTCATGATCCGCTGCCTGCTTCTCGCCGCCAGCCTCACCCTGCCAGTTCGTGCGCAGGCTGAGACGCCCGTGACAGTCGCCCTCGACTGGATGCTGAACACCAATCATATCGGCCTCGTGGTGGCGCAAGAGCAGGGCTTTTACGCCGAGGAAGACCTTGCGGTAGAGCTGCTGCCCTATTCCGACACCAATTCCGCCGCGCTTCTGGCGGCCGGGCAGGCGGATTTTGCCTATATGACCTCTCTCGGTTTCATGTCCGCGAAGGCCGGCGGTGCGGATCTGGTCGTTCTGTGGGCGACGATGCAGCACGAGGCGGGCAGGTTGGTCTATAATTCGGACAATGCGGGTATCACGCGGCCGGCCGACCTGTCAGGCAAGACCTATGCCGGCTTTGGCAGCGCCTGGGAAGATGCGCTCATCGCCACGATGATCCGCAATGATGGCGGCGAGCCCGTCTGGGACACGGTCACACTCGGCACCGGCGCCTATGAGGCGCTTGCCACCGGCGCCGTCGACTTTACCCTCGAAGTCGCGACCTGGGAAGGCGTCAACAGCGAAATGCTCGGCCGGAACCAGTCGTTCTTCCGATACGCCGATTACGGCATTCCCGACCAGCAGACCGGTTACATCGGCACCCGCGCCGAAAATTTGGAGAAGCAGCCCGACCTGCTGGCGGCGTTCATGCACGCCACGCAAAAGGGCTATGCTTGGGCCGCCGATCATCCGCAGGAGGCCGCCGAGATCCTGATCCATGCCGGTGATTTCCCGAACCCGGAGCTGGTCCATGGCTCGATGCGCGCCATCGTCGACGGAGATTACCTGCGCGACGGAGACACCCCGGTCGGCGCAATCGATCCAGGGCGTTTCGCCGCCATGGCGCGCTTTCTGTTCGAGAGCGAGGTCCTGAAGGACGCGAGTGGACAGACGCTGGAATGGCCCGGAGAGGTCACGAACTGGTATGATCAGAGCTGGATGGGGAAATGACGGCCGATCTTGGGATGCGCTCCAGGAACAGCCGGGGCATCTGAAACTAGGGCGCGGACTACCTCACCCGGAAGCGATCATGAACTGGGAAGGCATGGGCAAGTTCAGGCCGTTCTCTGCCGGCTCGAAACCGGGGCCTGCGCCAAACCCCTTTACGCTCGATCGGCTCAAGGGCCTGAACCACGACACGGACTTCGCACGAGTCCAAAAGCTGGGGCGGAGTTTGTCGGACCCGACGCCCCGCAGATGGATTGCGTGTTCAAGGGCTGCGACAATGCCGCCGCTGAGGAACGCCCGTTCTGGCCCGGCCAGCCGATAACGGCGCACTGGGGTGTGCCCGACCCGGCGAAGATCGATGGCTCACAGATCGTTCGACGGGTCGCCTTTGGAAACTTACCGGATGCTGCACGGTCTTATCTCAATCTTCGGAAGCCTACCGATTGGATCGCTCGATCGGATGGCGCTGCAACGCAACCTCAATCACATCGGCAAGACACCGCCAAGGCCGACTGATCTCCAATGACCAAAAGTCCGACAAGACCGATAGCTCGCTTCCCGCCGCTGCGGGTCTGGGGAACCTCGGACACTGGCTTTCCGTCTGGGTGGCGCTCGCCATCGGCGGGTGAGTGCTGCTCGGCATTTTTTCCCGGTGTGTTTCCTTATCTGGCATCGCTAGAGGTAGTCTCGGTCAACCTGCCTGTGGCGGTGCTGATCTGAACGATGCTGTATCCGATGATGGTTGGCGTCGACGTCGGCGCGCTGCTCCAGGTGGGCGGCAAGCCGAAAGGGCTGATCGTAACGTTGGTTGTGAACGGGCTGATAAAGCCCTTCAGCATGGCGGCGCTCGGCGTGCTGTCTTCAACCACGTCTTCGCGGGGCTGATTGCGCCCGACGATGCGCAGTCCTATCTGGCCGGAGTGATACTGCTGAGCGCCGCGCCCTGTGACCTGCACCGCGATGGCATTCGTCTGGTCGAACCTGACGCGAGGGGACGCGACCTATACGCTGGTGCAAATCAGCATGAACGTCGTGATCATGATCTTGGCCTTCGCGCCCATCGTCGCTTTGCTGCTCGCTGTCCCCAGGACACGCTGCTTTTGTCGATCTGGCTATACATCATGCTGCCACTGCTGGCCGGCTATAAGACGCGGCGGAACCTCGTCGGAAAAAAGACGGCGAGGCAACGGTAGAGGCCTTCAAGGCCTGATGCTGTCGCTCGTCGCATCTGCCAACCGGACCAAGCACTTGCTTCCAAAGGAGGATGCCTGACATGACCGTCATTTTGGTTACGATGCCGACCACGGACCCGATCTCTGATTGAAACGATTGTTGGCGGGCAAGCCCCGGATGACCGAGACGGAATATCCGGGTCGGAGACTGCTCTTGTTGCACGGTTCGAGTTCAGACGCCAGTTGCCCCCGGAATTTGCGAAATTCGTATGACGACGTGTCAGTGGGTTGTTTTTTATCGCCTGTTTATCGACCTCAACGCCAGATAAGGCTTCTGAGGAAAGGCTTGCAAAGCAATCCGGCTGACGAACTGGAGGCAACAGCATGACTCCCGATCCCCTGGCCCACCGCTCGCTGATGCATGAGGTGATTGGAGCAATTCCTTCGCCTACCCTGGCTATTGACAGGTTCGAGAGAATCGTGGCGCTGAACGCCGCGGCAAAAGCGCTGTTGGGCAGAAATGCTATGGGGCAGATCTTCACCACCGCACTTCGCCATCCGGATCTGGTTGAGGCAGTGGAGCGGAGTCTGCGTGATCAGACGCCACGCAGCATAACTTACCAAGTCACCGAAAGCGGAAGCGACGTCTTCTATGATGTGCATTTGCAGTCCATTGGGGACACCGGCCCATTGCTTCTGAGCTTCCTGAACGTGACGGATCTGGCGCAGGCCGGGCAGATGCGCCGAGATTTCGTCGCCAATGTCAGTCACGAATTGCGCACACCCCTTGCTGCCTTGATGGGATTCATAGAGACCCTGCGTGGTCCTGCGCGCGAGGATGTCGCGGCTCAGGGGCGCTTTTTGAACATCATGGCCGGCGAGGCCGAGCGCATGAATCGTCTTGTCGGCGATCTTTTGTCTCTCAGCCGGGTGGAGGCGGAGGAGCGGGTGCGTCCCACCACGCGACTGGATCTGCGCGATGTGCTGCAGACCGCTCTCCAGAATCTCAGCCGGTTGGCGGCAGATAACAACGTGACGCTGCAAACCGATCTGGGGCAGGCGCCGCTGCAGGTTCTCGGGGACGCGGATCAGCTTTTGCAGGTGTTCACCAATCTGGTTGAAAACGCTATAAAATACGGCGGTAACAGCCAATCTGTCGAAGTAACTGCCCTGAATTGTGCGCATGATCCGGTTCTGCGCGGCCCCGCCTTACAGATCGTGGTTGCAGATCATGGCCCCGGCATCGACCCCGTACACCTGCCGCGCCTGACCGAGCGGTTCTACCGTGCCGACAGCCACCGCAGCCGTGAACTTGGCGGCACCGGTTTGGGGTTGGCAATCGTGAAACATATTCTGAACCGCCACCGGGGGCGTTTGAAGATCACCAGCCAGCCGGGTCAGGGCGCGAAGTTCGCCGTTATTCTGCCGCTGCTGCACGACGAACCATGAGGCGCGGGTCAAATTGCCGATCCGAAGGACAGTGTCATAAAACTGTAACGCAGCTGTCACAAAAGCGAAGCATGTGAGGTCTAAACGGGCGTCGGGATCACCATCAAGGTGATCAGCTGACCGAACCCGACAGGAGTCCTCATGTCACTCGCAAAACTCACCATGTCCACACTGGCCCTTGCGGTCGTCTCCGCCACTGCCGCCGCTGCCCGCGAAAATGTGCAGATCGCGGGATCGTCCACCGTCCTTCCCTATGCGTCCATCGTCGCTGAAGCCTTCGGTGAGAATTCCGACTTCCCGACCCCGGTGGTCGAGTCGGGAGGATCTTCTGCCGGGCTCAAGCGCTTCTGTGAGGGTGTCGGTGAAAACACAATCGACATTGCAAATGCCAGCCGCGCCATCAAACCGTCCGAAATCGAAGCCTGCGCCGAAAACGGCGTGACCGATATCATCGAGGTGCGCATCGGTTATGACGGCATCGTCTTCGCCAGTGACATCGATGGCAAGCGCTTTGCTTTCACGCCTGCCGACTGGTATCTGGCGCTGGCCGCCGAACTGCCCGTCGACGGGGCCATGGTGGCCAACTCCAACAGCAACTGGAATGCGCTGAACGCCGACCTTCCCGATCAGCCGATTCAGGCTTTCATCCCCGGCACCAAGCACGGCACCCGGGAGGTCTTCGAGGAAAAGGTGCTGCTTCAGGGCTGCAAGGACAGCGGTGCGATGGATGCGATCATGGAGATGAACGGGAGCGACGAAGACGCTGCCGAGACCACCTGCATGGCGGTGCGCAGCGATGGCCTGTCGGTCGATATCGACGGTGACTACACCGAAACACTGGCCCGTATCGACGCGGATGCCAATGGGGTCGGCGTGTTCGGTCTGTCGTTCTATGAGAACAACACCGACAAATTGCAGGTTGCGACTATGTCCGGCGTCACCCCCTCGACCGAGACCATCGCGAGCGGTGAGTATCCGGTGTCGCGCCCGCTCTATTTCTACATCAAGGTAGCCCATCTGGGCGAGATACCGGGCCTGCAGGAATACGCCGACTTTTTCGTCAGCGACGAAATCGCGGGCCCTGACGGCCCCCTGGCGGAATACGGTCTGGTCTCTGATCTAGACCTGGCCGCAGCCCAGAATGCGGTGGCAAACCACACACTGTTAAGCGGCAAGTAAGACAGGACGCGGGGCCGGCACTGTCCGGGCCCTGCGCCCATCAACAGGAAAGCTGCCTTGATGTCGCTTTTGAATACAGTTTTCGCGTTACCGGTGCTGGTGATCGCTCTGGCCCTCCTCGGGCTCATCGGTGCCCGCGCGCGGGCACGCGTTGCCGCCGGCGGCGACATCCGCGCCTTGGCGGCTCTGCCCCGCGCACATGGAACGAACGCCTTTCTCAGCGTTCTTGTCCCTGCGGTTGCCAGCTTTGCGGCGCTGTCCCTTGTTCGGTTGATCGGGCCTCGGCAGGGTGTTGAAATCCTGTCCGCCCAAGTCGTGTTCTGGGTGGTGCTGGCCGTTGCCGCTCTCGGCTGCATCGGCGCAATCCTGCGGTCTTCGATCGGGTTTCGCGCCCGGGTGGCGTCCGAAACCTGGATCAAATCGCTGCTGATCGCCGCGTCGACCGTCGCAATCCTGACCACCATCGGCCTTGTGTTGTCGATGCTGTTCGAGGCGATGCACTTCTTTCGTCAGTATGACTGGCGCGACTTCTTCTTTTCAACCGAGTGGGCCCCGAATTTTCGCGGTAACAGCGCGCTCGGCATCCTGCCGCTGCTCTGGGGCACCCTCTACATCAGTTTCATCGCGCTTGCCTTCGCGGTGCCGGTGGGTCTGTTTGCCGCGATCTATCTGTCCGAATATGCCGGCCCCCGGATGCGCGGAGTCGCCAAGCCGCTGATCGAAATTCTCGCCGGAATTCCGACAATCGTTTACGGGCTGTTCGCCCTGATCACCATAGGCCCGCTGCTGCGTGACTACTTCGCGCAACCTCTTGGGCTGGGTAGCAGCGCCTCATCGGTCATGACTGCCGGGCTCGTCATGGGCATCATGCTGATCCCGTTCGTATCTTCGCTGTCGGACGACATCATCAATGCCGTGCCGCAGGCGATGCGCGATGGCTCCTATGCATTGGGTGCGACCCAGTCGGAGACCATCCGCAAGGTGATCATTCCGGCCGCCTTGCCCGGCATTGTCGGAGCCGTGTTGTTGGCGACCAGTCGCGCCATCGGCGAGACGATGATCGTCGTGCTCGGGGCCGGGGCCGCCGCCCGCCTGTCGCTGAACCCGTTCGAGGCCATGACAACCATCACCGTCAAGATCGTCAGCCAGCTGACCGGCGACACCGATTTCGCCAGCCCCGAAACGCTGGTCGCATTTGCCCTTGGGCTGACCCTTTTTGTGATCACCCTTTGCCTGAACGTGCTGGCACTGGTGATCGTGCGCAAATACCGGGAGCATTACGAATGACCGTCCTATCGAATTCCCTGTTGGTGCAGGATGATCGCACCAGGCGGCGCAATGCCGCCGAAGTGCGGTTTCGCGCCTGCGGGCTCGGGGCGATCGGGATCGCGATGCTCGCTCTGGCAATGCTGTTGACCTCGGTTGTCTCCAGCGGGATCGGGGCGTTTCGCCAAACCTATATCACGCTGGAAATCCCGTTACCCGCAGCCCAACTGGACAAATCCGGCACCCGCGATCCTGCCGCCATGGCGAAGGTCACGACGTTTGCATATGCCCCATTGCTGCGGAACGCGCTGCTGGCGAGAGTGAAGCAGTTGGGGATCACTGCCACGCTCTCTGACAGCGATATCGGCGGGATCATCAGCAAAGAGGCGGCAGCGACCCTGCGCGATCATGTTTTGGCGAACCCCGATCTGATTGGCGGCACGGTCACCATGGACGCCCTGTCCGAAGGGCGGATCGACGGTTATTTCAAGGGCCGGGTGACAACGGAAAGTGCCGCATTGGATGGCAATACCTCGCCCGAGGCATTGCAACTCGCCCAAAGCCTGGCCGACGCCGGTGTGATCGAGACCCGTTTCAACTGGTCGTTTCTGACCGCGCCTGACGCCAGCGACCAACGCCCCGAAGCCGCCGGTCTGGGTGTCGCCATTCTGGGCTCGCTCTACATGATGCTTGTGGTTCTGGTGCTGGCCTTGCCGATCGGGGTTGCCACCTCGATCTACCTCGAGGAATTTGCGCCGAAGAACCGGTTTTCGGACCTGATCGAGGTGAATATCAGCAATCTGGCCGCCGTGCCGTCGATCGTCTTCGGGATTCTGGGGTTGGCGATCTTCATCAATTTTGCCGAGTTGCGGCAGTCCTCGCCGCTGGTCGGAGGGCTGGTGCTGACGCTGATGACCCTGCCGACGATCATCATCTCGACCCGGGCGGCGCTGAAATCGGTGCCGCCTTCGATCCGCGATGCCGCGCTGGCGGTTGGGGCCAGCAAGATGCAGTCGGTGTTCCACCATGTCCTGCCGCTTGCGGCGCCCGGCATTCTGACCGGCACCATTATCGGACTTGCGCAGGCCTTGGGCGAAACCGCGCCGCTGTTGCTGATCGGCATGGTGGCGTTCGTGCGCGACTACCCGGCGGCCTATAGCGATGCGGCGGGACTGTTCGGCGAGGCCGCGACGGCGCTGCCGGTGCAGGTCTTCAACTGGACCCAGAGAGCGGACCCCGGCTTCGTCGAGCGGGCCTCGGGCGCGATCATCACGCTGCTGGTGTTCCTGCTCGTGATGAACACGGTCGCCATCTTGCTGCGCCGCCGCTTTGAACGTCGCTGGTAAGATCGGACCGGATCATGAAAGATACCAATTTGACCGAAAGTATCGATGCCATGACGCCCCAGAAAATATCGGCGAGACACGTGAATGTCCATTATGGCGAAACCCATGCCATCAAGGACGTGAGCGTGGACATTGCCGCCAACACGGTGACCGCGTTCATTGGCCCGTCGGGATGTGGCAAATCCACGTTTCTGCGCTGCCTGAACCGAATGAACGATACGATCGATACCTGCCGTGTGACGGGCGACATTCGCATCGATGATGAGGATATCTATGACCGCAAAGTCGATCCGGTGCAGCTGCGGGCCAAGATCGGAATGGTGTTTCAGAAACCCAACCCATTCCCGAAATCCATCCATGACAACGTCGCCTACGGCCCGAAAATTCATGGGCTGGCCCGAAACAAGGCTGAAATGGATGACATCGTTGAAGATGCCCTGAAAAGGGCCGCGCTGTGGAGCGAGGTCAATGATCGGCTCGACGCTCCGGGCACGGGCCTTTCGGGGGGGCAGCAGCAGCGGCTGTGCATCGCACGGGCCATTGCCACAGCTCCGGAAGTGCTGCTGATGGACGAGCCATGCTCGGCACTCGATCCGATAGCAACCGCGCAGATTGAAGAACTGATCGACAATCTGCGCCAGAGCTACAGCGTGGTAATTGTCACCCATTCGATGCAGCAGGCCGCGAGAGTCAGCCAGAAAACCGCCTTTTTCCACATGGGAAGTTTGGTAGAATTTGGTGAGACCGACCGGATATTTACCGCACCCGAAGATCCGCGGACCGAGAGCTACATCACTGGAAGGATTGGGTAGGATCATGCAAGAGGAACATATCTCATCGGTCTTCGATCGCGATCTGGAAGGTGTTCAGGCGCAAATCATGAAGATGGGTGGCCTGGTCGAAGAGGCCATTCGTGTTGGGGCGAAATCACTTGAGGCCCGCGACGAGGAATTGGCTTGCAAGGTGCGGGAGCGCGATAAATCGATTGACGACCTCGAGCACCTGATCAACGAGCGCGCTGCCCGGATCCTTGCCTTGCGTGCGCCGACTGCCATCGATCTGCGCCTGATCCTGAGTGTGATCAAGATCAGCAGTAACCTAGAGAGGATCGGCGACTATGCAAAGAACATGGCCAAACGCACGAGTGTGCTGTCGCGGATGGCGCCGGTCGGCGACAGTGGCGCCTCCATCCGGCGCATGGCCCGCCTAGTGGAGGCAATGCTGAAAGATGCGCTGGACGCCTATATCCGGCATGACGCCGCACTGGCCGCGGATGTGATTGCGCGCGATGAAGATGTGGACCAGATATATAACGCGCTATTCCGCGAATTGCTGACCTTCATGATGGAGGATCCGCGCAATATCACCGCCTGCATGCATCTGCACTTCATCGCCAAGAACACTGAAAGGATGGGTGATCACGTGACTGCGATTGCCGAACAGGTCGCCTATCTCGTGACCGGGAGTCTTCCAGACGAGCCGCGGCCGAAGGCGGACATGACCTCGTCTGTAACCGGGATTTGATCGGTGCGATCACTGAAGCCGACGGTCCTCTTGGTCGAGGACGAGCGGGCGCAGCGTGAACTTCTCACCTACAATCTTCGGGCTGAAGGTTTGGAGGTGCACTGTGCCGAGAATGGCGAGGACGCCCTATTGATGGTCGCTGAAGTGCCGCCCGATCTGATCATCCTTGATTGGATGATGCCGCTTTTGAGCGGAATTGAAGTTTGCCGCCAACTCAAGTCCCGCGATGAGACCGCGGACATCCCCATCATCATGCTGTCCGCCCGATCCGAGGACCTGGATGCTGTTCGAGGTCTTGACACCGGGGCGGATGATTATGTGGTCAAGCCCTACTCGGTACGCGAACTCTTGGCGCGGGTCCGGACGCAGCTCCGCCGCACATGTTCAGCTACGACAAGCGCGGCAATGAGGTTCGAGGACATTACACTCGATCCAGAGCGCCATCGCGTCATACGCGCGGACCAGGAATTGAAGCTCGGGCCAACGGAATTTCGATTACTGCTCACGCTGATGGAGCGATCTGGCCGCGTCTTCAGCCGCGAGCAGTTGCTCGACCGCGTCTGGGGTCAGGACATCTATGTCGATACCCGCACCGTCGACGTTCATATCGGACGGCTCCGAAAGGCGCTTATGCAATGCGGTGGCAGCGATCCGATCCGTACCGTGCGCGGCTCTGGATACGCCCTAGGATAAAAACCGCAGAAGGTTTTTGCCAATTTCTTGGCTTGCACTATCGAGAGCTTCCCGGCCGTTGCCCGCACAACAGAGGTGGCCCTCTCCTCCTCATTTAGCTATTGCGGCATGTGAGGTCATCGCGACTGAACCTCCGGCGTAAGCGCCTTGGCGATCCCCTATGCGGCGCGGCTTAACGCGGTCGAAAAGTTCCGTGTATGGACGCTCGCGCGCCCGGACCTGATCTATCTGGCACTTGGCATGCCGATCCCCGACACGCCCGACGCGATTAAGGAGGCGACGGTGGCGGCCCTTCGCGCGGGCCATGTGCATTACAGCGATTTCAAGGACATCCCGGAGCTGCGGGCCGCACTCGTTGACAAGATGCGCGAGCAGAACGACCTCGACTTTACGCCCGACGAGATCATCGTGACCAACGGCCTCACGCAGGCCTCGTTCCTTGCGTGTAAGCGGCGGTGCAAAAACAGACCACGGTAGCGGCGGGATGATCTCGCTGCCGGCGGAGTAAAACTCTGCCACTTTTGCCCTTTCTGGTGACAGGAGGGCGGGGGCGTATTCACCGTGGATTTGTATCGGAAGGTCCGTCTGGCTTGTAAGGACGGCATGAGCGAGCGGGCGGCGGCCAGGCATTTCGGGATATCACGCGACAGCGTCCGGAAGATGCTGAGCTTCTCTGTTCCTCCTGGGTATCGGCGCACGACGGCGATCAGGCGCCCGAAGCTGGATGGTTTCACCGAGATCATTGACGCCTGGCTCGTCGAGGACCGGGGCCGGAACCGCAAGCAGCGACATACGGCCAAACGGGTGTTCGAGCGGCTTCGCGACGAGCATGGTTTCACCGGTGGTTACACAATCATCAAAGATTACATGCGCGAGCAGGAGCGGCGGAGCCGTGAGATGTTCGTGCCGCTGGCGCACCCGCCTGGGCATGCCCAGGCTGATTTCGGCGAAGCGATGGTCATCATCGGCGGCGTCGAGCAGAAGGCGTATTTCTTTGCCTTCGACCTGCCGCACAGCGATGCCTGTTATGTCCGGGCCTATCCGGCCGCGACGTCCGAAGCTTGGGTCGACGGCCACGTTCATGCCTTCGCCTTCTTCGGCCGGGTGCCGGTTTCGGTGCTCTACGACAACGACAAATGTCTGGTGGCGCGTATACTGCCGGATGGCAGCCGCATGCGGACCAAGCTGTTCAGCGGGTTCCTGTCGCACTACCTGATCCGCGATCGCTATGGCCGCCCCGGCAAAGGCAACGACAAGGGCAGCGTCGAGGGCCTGGTCGGGTATTCCCGGCGCAACTTCATGGTGCCGATCCCCCGGTTCGCGACCTGGGACGAGTTCAATCTCTGGCTCGAGGCACAGTGCCGCCAGCGTCAGGCGGAGATCCTGCGCGGCCACGACGAGACGATCGGAGAGCGCCTCAGCCGGGATCTGGACGCGATGACGGTGCTGCCGCCGGCCCCCTTCGATGCCTGCGACCAGGCAACCGGACGGGTCACCTCACAGGCGCTGGTGCGTTACAAGACAACGACTATTCGGTGCCGGTCGCTTACGGCCACCGGGACGTTTGGATCAGGGGCTATGTCGACAAGGTGGTCATCGGCTGCGGCGGCGAGGTGATCGCCAGACACCCTCGTTGTTATGATCGCGAGGACATGGTCTTTGATCCGATCCACTACCTTCCGCTGATCGAGAGGAAGATCAATGTTTTAGACCAGGCGGCACCTCTGGCCGAATGGGGCCTTCCGCCCGAGTTCGCAACCCTGCGCCGCCTGATGGAGGCGCGGATGATCAAGGCGGGGCGGCGCGAGTACGTCCAGGTGCTGCGCCTTCTGGAGACCTTCGGCATCGATGACCTGCATGCCGCCGTGAAGAAGGCGCTGCAACTGGGCGCTGTCGGCTTCGATGCCGTCAAGCATCTCGTTCTCTGCCATGTTGAGAAGCGCCCGCCGAAGCTCGATCTCGATGTCTACCCCTATCTGCCGCGCGCCACCGTAGCGACCACCTCGGCGGCGAGCTACATGTGCCTGGTGTCGGCGGATGCGCCATGACGGACGCCCCCGAACTCCTGCTGGCGCATCACCTCAAGACACTGAAGCTGCCGACCTTCCTTCGGGAATACGCCAAGCTGGCCCGTCAATGCGCCGCCGAGGGGCAGGATCATGTCCGGTTCCTCGCTCGGCTGGTCGAACTGGAAATGATCGATCGGGAGCGCCGGATGATCGAACGCAGGATCAAGGCGGCGAAGTTCCCGGCGGTCAAAAGCCTGGACAGCTTCGACTTCAAGGCGATCCCCAAGCTCAACAAGATGCAGGTGCTGGAACTGGCGCGCTGCGAATGGATCGAGCGCCGAGAGAATGTCATCGCGCTTGGTCCGAGCGGCACCGGCAAGACGCACGCAGCCCTGGGTCTCGGCTTGGCTGCCTGCCAGAAGGGCCTCTCGGTCGGCTTCACCACTGCCTCCGCTCTCGTCAGCGAACTGATGGAGGCCCGTGACGAACGCAGGCTGCTGCGCCTTCAGAAGCAGATGGCAAACTACAAACTGCTGATCATCGATGAACTGGGCTTCGTGCCGCTGAGCAAGACCGGCGCCGAGCTGTTGTTCGAGCTGATCTCGCAGCGTTACGAGCGCGGTGCCACGCTGATCACCAGCAATCTACCGTTCGACGAATGGACCGAGACCTTCGGTTCCGAGCGTCTGACAGGCGCCCTGCTCGACCGGCTGACCCACCATGTCAACATCCTTGAGATGAACGGCGACAGTTACCGGCTTGGCCAAAGCCGTGCCCGGAAGAGCGCCGCCACCAACTGAACCGCATCATGATTGGCCCTGCCGGGCCAACGCGCCCCGGCAACCGCCAGCTCCTTGGAAAGCGCGGCTGCCGGGGCGCGATGCGCATCTCCGCCCCCGTCCTGAACGCCAGCCAGTGGTCTGTTTTTGCGCCGCCCCTTGGTGGGTTTTTACGCCGCCGTTGACAACTCGCCACCAGTTCGGCCGTCCGCCCTCGTCATTCCAGGCGTTGCAGCATCGGCTGGTGCAGATGTTCATCACGCTCGATGAGGCTCGCGCACTTGTCATGGCTGCGGCTATGGCGGCCAGTGAAAGGCTAGGCAGCGCTGATCACCTTGCCCAGGCCGCTTGGCAGAAGGTCGAGGAGAGCGGACAGAAGATCGCCGAGGAGGCGATCCAGATGCACGGCGGGATCGGCATGACCGAGGAGTGCTTCGTCGGTCGTTATGTCCGGCGAATACTCCACAACGCTCCGCTCGTTTGATGGATGGGACGATCAGGGGAGGGGTGGTTGAGCGGCAGAGGACACATGTCACTGAGTCCTGACCAGGTGATCAAAATTGTCACTGAGAATTGACCCAAGTGGAAACCTTCCCCCCTGCTCAGGCCCGGCTGTGGTCAGGTCTCATGGAGCGTGGCTCTCGAGCCGCGACATCCGGCAGTCGCCAAGATGGCCGCGACGCAGCCAGCCGGCCACCAGTTGAAACCCGCTTTGCGGCCAGTCGCGAGGCGTGTCGATCTTCACCAGCTCAGCAATGCCGAAGCCGGCCCTGTCGATCATCCGCAGCCGGGCCTTCGTGGTGAGGTTGGTGAGCGGTGCCAGAAACACGATGTTGTCGGCCACTGTCATGGAGTGCTCCAGAAACTCGGGCAGCAGGGACCACGGCGGGTTGGTGATGATCCAGTCGACTGGCTCCCGCCAGTCCAGGAAATCGCGTCCGGCTTCGATCTCGCACCACTCCCGCCGGAGGTGCCCGGGAAAGCTCTCATAGAAGGCCCCGTCGGCGCGCGCCGGGTCGAGTAGCGTGCCCTGCAGGTGGGGCGCAAAATGAGCGCAGATTTCTTGTGCAAGCGCAGGCGGCGTCATCACACGATCACGGTCGGCGCTATTGGGGGCGGGGATCAGCCGGCGCTTGCCTCGCAGAGGCGCGATCGGAGACCGGAAGCCGAGGAGCGAAGCATAGCCGCGCAGTGAGGCCAGTTCACCCTGCATCCGCTTCTCAATCCTGATGATCACCGGCCGACTGATCTTCAAGCGTTCCGCCACCTCCGCCTGGGTCATGCCTTGGCGGCGGCGCAGCGTCGCCAGCCCTGCGCCCGCCTCAAGCGTCGGGTGCGGCACCCAAGACCAGCCGAGATCGAGATGCGGCAAGCAGCGGGACAGGCTGCCGATGGTGCCGCCACCGCGCATGATCTTGCGCAGCGTGGGAGTTGAGATGCCGCTCTGCCGGGCAAGGGTGGTCCGGGTCAGGTCGAGGCGCTGCATCTGCGCGGTGAAAATGGGAGTCAGCGGCAAGGCGAAACCGGCAGAAAGAAACTTTTACAAGCGAGGAAAGCATTCGTGACACGCGGAGAAGGTAGATGCAACCGCGTCTGACTAGCTGCTGATTTGATCTGTATCGACTTAGCGGAATCTGCCGCCGGGCGCTAAGCGCTCCAATCAGATCCTAGATCCTAGGAAGCAATCCAACCCACTTAGCCTAGGATCTGCCCTCTCCGGCATCAGTTCCCCCTTATCGAATTTTGTTGACGAATCGTCAAAGAGAGCTAACGTTATGACAGCTGAGGGGGGAGAATCAGTGATGGACGGCAAGACTGTCGAGAGTGCGCAGCTGCGCGCGGACCGGTTGAACGCGCTCTTGTCGCCGCGCCGGATTGGAATCGTGGGTGTTTCGGCAAGCGATCCGCAGTCATGGGGCCACCGCGTGGTGCGCGTGTTGATCGATGGCGGATTTAGCGGCGACGTCTGCGTCGTTCATCCGAAGACAGATTTTCCCGGCGTGCGAACCGTTCGCGGCATTGCAGACCTCGACGACCCTGAGTTGGTGGTGATCTGCGTTCCCGCCGAACGGAGTATCGATGTCGTTGCTCAAGCCCGTCGCGCAGGGGCGAAAGCGGCTATCGTGTTCGCCTCCGAGTTTGCGGAGGCGGGTTCTGAAGGCGCCGCGCTTCAGCAAAAACTGGTCGCTGCGGCAGGTGACATGGTGCTGTTGGGACCGAACTGTTTTGGCCTCTCGAACCGCGTGGACAACGTCAAGTTATCGGCCGCGCCGTTCCTCAACCACACGCTGCGCGACAGTGGCGAAGTGGCGCTTGTCGCGCAGTCCGGCGCGTTGGGCCTTGTGCTGTCGCGCTGCGTCGAAGAGGCCGGCAGCGGCTACTCCCATTTTGTCAGCGTTGGCAACGAGGCGACGCTGGGTGCGGCCGAGATCGCGCGACACCTGATCGACCGCGACGAGGTTGGCGTCGTGCTGTTGTATCTGGAAGCGTTGCGAGATCCGCGTAATCTGGCGGATACGGCCACTCGGGCTGCTGAATTGGGCAAGCGGGTGGTTCTGCTGAATGCCGGCCGTTCGGAGGCGGGCAAGCGCGCCGCTCTGTCACATACCGCAGCCATTGCCGGTAACGACATGTTCTTGCAATCCCTCTGTGATGATTTCGGGATTGTGCGGATCCACGACGACGATGAAGTTAAACCCGTTCTGGCCGCGCTCGAGCGTGGTTGGCAGATGCCGGCCCACCCGCGCATCTGCATCTTGTCGAACTCGGGCGGCGCGGGGGCCGTGCTTGCGGATCAGGTTGAAGCGGTGGGGGGCCACGTGGTGCAACTTAGCCCAGAAACGCGGGCGAAGGTTGCGCGGATCGGGATGATCGGCGCCGGTGACAGCAATCCAATAGACATAGGCGGTGGATGGGAGGCCACGCTGCACTTGTTTAAACCAACTCTTGATGCGCTGTGCGCCGCTGAAGAGGTGGATGCGCTTGTCGTCTACATCGCCTTCGGCGAGATGTGCACCGACCGTGTCGTGCCCATCGCACAATATTGTTCGGACAGCGCTAAGCCAGTCACGTTTATTTGGCAGATCGCTCCTGCCGAAGGCTTGGCACAAGTTGAGACGCCGGGGATTCTCGCGACCAGCATGGGCGAGGGCGTGCGGATGCTGGCCGCCCAGATGAAGCTAAGCGATCCGCGTAGCGCCCGCTGGGTTGCGCTGGCCCGGACGGCCTTGGACCTGCCATCTGTGGCAGAGGATCAGAAGACGCTCGCCGAGCACGAAAGCAGTGCGTTGCTCGCGCAGAATGGCATGGCGTTCGTGCCGTCCGAGTTCGGTTCGGCCGATGCGTTGGACGATTTGGTTGCGCGGGTGGTCGCACAGGGCTGGTCGCGAGTCGTGGTCAAGGGCAATGCCCATGATGTGCCGCATCGCAATCGCGTGGGCCTGGTGCGCGTCGGGGTCAATGTCGATGATCTGCCGCAAGTGCTACGAGACATGAGGGTAGCACTGGAAGCGCATTCGGAAGATCCGAGGCAGGGCCTTTTGGTTCAGCCGATGGTCGATTTTCACGGGGAGATCGGAGTGGGTGCGTTGATAGACCCGCTGTACGGCCCGACAATCATAATCGGTCCGGGTGGGTGGGGATAGAGGATGCGACCGGCGCACGCGATGCGCTGCTGCTGAACACCGACAGTGCCAATTGGGACCTATATGCTCGGCGGGTCGAGGACCGCTACGGTCTGGCCACCGGTTCGCTTCGCCCTGTCATCGACGCTATGGCGCACCTGTTGGGCAGCGGCCAAGTCGCCGAAATCGACGTGAACCCGATGGTAAAGACCGATGTGGGCGCGCTGCTGGCGCTAGACTCCCTTGTTGTGCTCACGCCGCGCTGAAACGACCGGCCCCGACCGTTCTGATCGGCGGCCAAATCTGTGGAGGAGGAGAGGACTATGAGGAAAATATTAACTTGGGCCGCAGCGATTGCCGTGACCGCAGCGGTGCCGCTGGCCGCGCAGGACAAGCCCGACCATATTGTGTCGGCGAATACCGGCGGCCCGTATCTCCAGGCTACGCTGGATGCAACAGGCAAGGCATTTCAGGAAAAGACAGGGATTGAGGTTCTTGGCGACGGCCCGCAGACGCTGCCGCAATTGCAGCAGATGGTGAATGCCGGCCGGGTGACTTGGGACGTAGTCGAGGTTCCACCGGTTTTCACGATGCGCTACTGCGGCGAGCTGTTCCAAGAACTTCCCGAAGATCTGCAGAACGTCAAGGACGTGCTGCCGGGCTTTGGCAACAAGTGCGGCGTTCCGGTGGCGGGCTACGCCAACCTGATGCTGTACAACACTAAAACCTATCCTGACGGTGGCCCACAGAACTGGGCTGATTTCTTTGACACCGCGACATTTCCCGGCAAGCGCGGGTTGTGGGATGGCGCCGAGGGCGTAAATCTGGAAATCGCGCTGATGGCCGACGGTGTGAAACCAGAAGACCTGTATCCGCTGGATCTGGATCGCGCCTTTGCCAAGCTGGACACGATCCGCGACGACATCGTGTTCTGGCGCTCGGGCGCGCAATCTACGCAGATGATGGAAAGCGAAGAAGTGGACATGCTGATGGCATGGTCCTCGCGGGCTTACCCCGCGCTGAAGAATGGTGCGCCGTTCAAGCCGGTCTGGAACCAGCACATCATCTATTACAATGTGCTGGCCATTCCGAAAGGCGCGCCGCACCCGGACGTCAGCGCCGACTATATCCGCACGAATCTGGAACCCGCGCAGCAGGCGCGCGTGTCAGAATTGTATCCCGTCACTCCTGGCATCATCGGCACTCAGCCGAATCTGGACGAAGCGGGCCAGATGGTCTTTGCGGCGACGCCTGAGCGCGCAGCGAACGCCGTGCGACCAGACATCGCCTGGGTCGCGGATAACTCGGAAGAGATCAATCGCCGCTGGACCGAGTGGCTGAACCAGTGATCCCCGCTGTTTGACGGCCATGCCGGGCCGCACTCATTATCCGGCCCGGCAAACACCGATCCCGTCCGACCAAGCGGTAGAGCCGTCATCGGCGCTGAACGGAGGAACCATGTCTTCTGGATCCAGGAACTTCATCGCGCGCAACAAGAGCATACTGCTGCTCATGGCGCCGATCGTCGTCTTTCTCGCTGCGTTTTTCGCGTGGCCCGTCGTCCTTGTTCTGCTCAACAGCTTCGGTGGCAAGAACGGTGTCTTTGGCGAGTATGTCGAGTTCTTCACCAACAGCACCTATGTGCGGATCGTCGTGCGCACGATCGTCGTTGCCGTCTCGGTGACGCTCCTGTGCCTGCTGATCGGTTACCCTTATGCCTACCTGATGGTGCGCACACGGGGCACGACGTTGGCTGTTCTGACCGGCGTGGTGCTGCTGTCGTTTTTCACCAGCGTCATGGTGCGCAGCTTTGCCTGGATTGTCCTGCTACAGCGCAACGGCATCATTGACCGTGCTGTGCAGTGGGTTGGGCTAGACGGGCTGGTGCTGCGTGGCACGACGACAGGCGTCACGATCGCGATGGTGCAGGTGATGCTGCCGTTCATGATTTTTCCACTTTACAGCGCGATGGCGGGCATCGACACGCGCTTAGAACGCGCTTCGATCTCGCTTGGCGCAAGCGGGTGGACGACGTTCCGCCAGGTTTGGCTGCCGCTGTCGATGCCGGGGGTGATCGGCGGATCTGTGATCGTGTTCGTGACGTCGCTGGGCTTTTACGTCATTCCCGGTCTGGTCGGCTCGCCGTCGAACCAACTGCTGTCGCACCTGATCTATTCGCTGATAAACACGGTTCTGAACATCCCGCTGGCGTCGGCCGCGTCGCTGATCATGCTGCTGCTGGCGCTGCTAGTGGTGGTGCCGACGATGATCCGGTTCGACGTTGCGGGTGGCACCAGCCGGTTCGCGACCGATGAAGGGCGCGGCGACCGGCAATCCGTCTGGCTTTGGATCTGGGCGGCGCTGGTGATCGTGCTGTTGCTGGTGCCGGGTCTAATAGTCATACCACTCAGTTTTCCTGCAAATCGCAGCTTTGCCTTTCCGCCCGAAGGCTTTTCGTTGCAGTGGTATGCGCGCTTTTTCCAAGATCGCCAGTGGTGGGGGTCGTTCGTCACGTCTGTTCAGGTCGCGGTGCTGGTTACCATCACTTCGACGGTGCTGTCGGTGTTCGCAGGCCTTGCCCTGAGGCGATCCTCGGCCCGTGTCCGCACGATCATCCGCGCGCTGGTGCTGACCCCGCGGATCGTTCCGGGTGTGATCATCGCGATGGCGTTGTATGGGCTTTTCCTGCAATGGCAGCTTAATATCACTGTCACCGGACTGGTAATTGCACACACCGTGATGGCGCTGCCCTTCGCGTTTATCCCCATCGCCGCCACCCTGGAGCAGTTCGACGCTCGGTTCGAGCAGGCATCTGCGTCGCTGGGCGCATCGCGTCTGACCACGTTCCGTCAGATTATCTTGCCGCTGATCAGCACGGGAATGATGACGGGCGCGCTGTTTGCCTTTGTCATCTCCTTCGACGAGGTGGTCGTCTCGCTGTTCGTATCCGGTGTCGGCCTGCGCACCTTGCCGGTGCAGATGTATCGCTCGGTCGCCAACGACATCGACCCGACGATCGCGGCCGCTTCGACCATGTTGCTGGTGTTGACCGCTCTCACCGTGGTCGCGAGCACGATCTATACTCACAGGAGGGGCCGTTGATGGCTATCGAAACCGCGCGCGGCGCAGCGCTCGACCTACACGACCTAGGCAAGTCCTACGGGGGCCTCAAGGTGCTGGAAGGCGTCAACCTGAACGTCGCCCCGGGTGAGTTCATTACCTTTCTGGGGCCAAGCGGGTCGGGCAAGACAACGACCCTTAACCTGATCGCAGGTTTTGCCGCTCCCGATCCAGGCGGGCGGATGCAGCTTGACGGCCGGTCGCTGGCCGAGGTTCCGGCCCACAAGCGCGACATTGGCGTGGTGTTCCAGAATTACGCGCTGTTTCCGCACATGACTGTCCGCGAGAATATTGCCTATCCGCTGAAGCAGCGCCGACCGCGGCCCGACCGCGCCACAATCGAGCGACGCGTCGAGCAGGTGTTGACGCTGGTTCACCTGGAAGCCTATGGTGACCGCCGGCCGGATCAGCTGTCGGGCGGCCAGCAGCAGCGCGTGGCGCTAGCTCGTGCAGTGGTGTTTGAACCAAAATTGTTGCTGCTGGATGAACCGTTGGGCGCGCTGGACAAGCGGCTGCGTGAATCGCTGCAGTTGGAACTGCGCCGCATTCACCGCGAACTGGGCGTGACAATCATCTTCGTTACGCACGACCAAGACGAAGCGCTGACGCTGTCGGACCGGATTGTCGTCTTTCGAGAAGGTGCGGTCGAACAGATCGGCACGCCCGCCGAATTGTATAACAATCCCGGCAGCGAATTCGTCGCGACGTTTTTGGGTGATTCTAACATCTTCACGGGGACGGTCGATGCTGGCCGGTTCGTTCGACCCGGCGTGGACGCGCGGTTCGCCCCGCTTGCCACCGTCGCTAACGGTTCGGTCACGATCATGGTTCGGCCCGAAAACGTCACCGTCTCGGCGGATGGCGCCGGCGCCGACAATGCGGTGCCGGTCACGATCGAAGACGTCGTCTTTTCTGGCGCCACATTGCGCGCCGAAGGCGTGGACGCCGCAGGCACGCAACTAATTGCCCGCACGCGCGCCGATGCCGCGGTTCCGCCAGTCGGGTCGCGGGCATGGTTCTGCTGGGATGGCGCGGCCACCCGCGTGGTTTCGGCAGGGCGGGCAAAATGAACACGGTAGAGCAACAGGTCACAGCCGAATTGGATCGGCTTGCTGCTGACGAGCCGCTATCCTGCCGGGCCCGGCATCTTGCACGGTTGTCGGGAGGCAGGTTCGATGTTCTGGTGATCGGTGGCGGCATCACCGGGGCTGGGATCGCGCTGGACGCGGTCGCCCGCGGGCTAAGCGTGGCGCTGGTTGAGGCCGGAGATTTCGCGTCCGGCACCTCGTCGCGGTCGTCCAAGATGATCCATGGCGGCTTTCGCTATTTGCAGACTGGCGACGTGGCGCTGGTGCGGGAATCGCTGCGCGAGCGCCATGCGCTGCAGCGCAACGCTCCGCATCTGGTGCGGGTCATGCCGTTTATGATTCCGCTGTTCCTGAAGGGCGGTGTCATCAATCCCAAACTGTCGCGCGCGTTGGGGGGCGCGTTATGGAGCTATCAGCTTGCCGGTGCCTGGCGGCTGGGCCGCCGTCACCGCCGGCTGAGCCATGACGAGGTCGCGCGTCATATGCCGTCACTGGACATGGCCCGCATCGGCGCGGGTTACATGTTCCACGACCTGCGTGCCGATGATGCGCGGTTGGTGCTGGCGGTGCTGGCATCGGCAGCCACGCGCGGCGCATGCGTGGTCAATCACGCGCGCTGCGTCGGGTTGTCGGACTGCCGGAAGGGAATACGAACCGCGCGCATAGCAGTGGACGGAGAAGAAACCGATGTCAGCGCGCGCATGGTGGTGAATGCGACCGGCGTTTGGGCGCAAAAATTTTTGGAGGCTGTCAGCGTTCACAGCCCCCGCAAGCTCGCGCCCGCCAAGGGCACACATATCGTCGTGCCGCATGCGCTGGTGCGTAACGACGTGGCCGTGAGCCTGCCGGTCGCCAGCGATCGACGCACGGTCTCGGTCGTCGACGAAGGGCCGTTTGCCTATATCGGTTCGACGGAAACGACGGACCCTGCCGACGTGGATAAGCCTAGTGTTACGGAAAACGACATTAGTTACATCCTCGATGGCATCAACCGTCATCTGGTTCGCCCGGTCACACCGTCCGACATCATCAGCGGCTGGGCCGGTTTCCGGCCGCTGATCGCGGATGGCAAAAGCGCCCGCAGTTCCGACCTGTCGCGCCGCCATAGCATCGAACAAGAAGCCGATCGCCTGATCACCGTCACCGGTGGCAAGCTGACCACCTATCGAGAAATGGCCGAGGGCACGGTGGACGTAATCTGCCAGGTCTTGGACCACAAGGCGCGCTGCACCACCCGTAAGCTGCGCCTGCACGGCTATCACGCCGGGGCCAGCCATCTTGCGCGCGGCGAACGCCTGGACAAGCGCTATGGTGATCGCGCCGCTGCGGTGCAGCGCCTGTCCCGCCTTGCCCCCGAGCTGGGCACCACGATTACGCCAAACGGTGACACCACTCTTGCTGAAGCGGTGTGGGGCCTGCGTGCCGAGATGGCGACCACACTGGTCGATGCGCTGTTCCGGCGCACCCGGATCGCGACCTTCGACGGGCGCGCCGTCTTGGCGGATGCCGCCGGTATCGCGATGCGGGTCGGGCGCGCCGTCGGCTGGGGCGCCAACCGCATCGGCGCGGAAATCGCGCTTCTGGACTCAACGCTGCGACAGGAACTTGGCGTGCTAGCGCTGGACTTGCCGCAACCCCCCCACACCCATTCGAGAGAGGACACCCCATGACTCGCAGCCCTATCGACATTGAACCCCGCAGACCCAGCCCAATCCCCGGTGCGCACGGTCTTGAAGGTGTCACGCCCCGAGAAACGCTGACCGGGCAGCCCGTCGTCGTGAACGACGCCTTCATCCAGTCACTAGAGCGGGTCTGCGCATCGGTGGATGTCGACGACAACAGCCGCAGGGACTACGCCCGCGACTGGTGGCCCTTGGGAATGGTCTGGGCCACGACCGGGCATGTTGCGCGCATGCCGGCCGCCGTCGCGCGCCCCAGAAGCGTCGACGAGGTGGCTGCCGTTCTGCGCCTTGCCAACGACGCCGGCGTGCCGGTGACGGCAGCCGGTGGGCGCAGCGGTGTTCTCGGCAACTCGCTGCCGGTCTTCGGTGGCGTAGTGCTGGACCTGACGCAACTGTCCGGCATCACCGATCTCCGCGGCGATGACCTGACGGTCGACGTCATGGCGGGTACCTTCGGCGACGACTTCGAGGCCGCGTTGCAGAAGCAGGACTATACCGCCGGACACTGGCCACAGTCGATGAAGCTGGCGACCGTCGGCGGCTGGATCGCCTGTTCCGGCGCGGGTCAGATGTCCACGCGGTATGGCACTATGGCCGACATCACCAAGGGTGTGACGGTGGTGCTGGCGGACGGGCGCGTGGTCGAGACGTCCGAGTATTCGCATTCATCCACGGGCCCGGACATGACGCAGCTGTTCGTCGGCTCGGAAGGGACACTCGGGGTGATCGTCTCGGCGCGGCTGCACATTCACAAGAAGGCCGAATACAGTGAAAGCGGCGCTTGGGCGTTTGACAGCTTCGACGAGGGTGCCGACGCGATCCGGCGCTTTTCGCAGCGTGGTGCGCGTCCGGCCGTCGTGCGCCTGTATGACGCGACCGAGTCGCGGCGCAACTTCGACACCAGGGACCAACATATCCTGCTGATCCACGATGAAGGCGATCCCGCGATCGTCGCCGGCATCATGGCCGTCGTGCGTGAGGAATGCGATGGTAAGCTCAGCGACAAGGCGCTGGTGGATCGCTGGCTTGACAACCGCAACAGCGTTCACGCGTTGGATGATCTGATCCTGGATCGGGCCCCAGATACCATGGAGATCACCGCGCCGTGGTCGCGGCTGGCGCGCATTTATCATGACGCTACAGCCGCGATGATGGCGGTTGACGGCACGCGCACCGCGACCGCGCACATCTCGCATGCTTACCCTGGCAGCGCTGGTCTTTACTTCATGTTCGGCGGTCGCCCCGAACTGGAGGATCGCCCGCGTTGGTATCGCGAGGTGTGGAACGCAGGCGCCCGTTCGGTTCTGGCCAACGGTGGCAACCTTGCGCATCATCACGGCGTGGGACTTCAGCGCGCGCGTTTGATGGGCGAGGCGCTGGGTTCAGGGCTGGATCTGCTGCAGTCGGTCAAGGATGCGCTTGATCCCAACGGCATTCTCAACCCCGGCAAGCTGGGCTTGTCCAACCCCTTCGGCCCAACGCCGGACTGGGCTGACAAGGCGGCGCCGCAGGCATGACGCCGAAAGCTCCCCTTGTCCTGGTGATCGACCTTGGCACGACCAGCCTGCGCTGCTCGGTCATCGACGCGCAGGGGATAGTCTGCGCGCGGCGGCAGAGCGTGGTACCGGAACGCCGCAACGACGACGGGCTGTCATGGGATGGGGGACTGTTGGCCGCGTATGTCCTGCGCGATGTGCGTGCGCTTGCTGACGATTGGGTGCTGGCGGGCATCGCCATCGCCAACCAGCGCACGACGGCGCTGGTCTGGGATGCGGCAACAGGCACCGCGTTGGGGCCGGTGCTGTCGTGGTCTGACGGGCGCACACGCGGTCTCGACCGCACCTTGCGTAAACGGGGCGTGGCGATGATTCCGGGACTGGCGGCGTCAAAATGGCGATGGCTACTGGACCGCGCTGACCCCGACGGCACGCGTGCGGCTGCCGGTCAGTTGCGGGTAGGCACGCTGGAAACTTGGCTGATATGGATTCTAACTGATGGGTCGTTCCATGTCAGCGATCACGTCAACGCGTCGCATAGCGGGCTGTTCGATTTGGTGAAGTTGGACTGGAATCGCACGCTGGCGGCCGAACTAAACCTGCATTCGTCGCTGCTGCCCCAATTAGTATCTTGCATGCCCGAGGTAATCCCGGCGAGCGCGATCTCTGGCGCACCGCTGATCTTGGCCGTCATCGGCGATCAACAGGCGTCGCTGGTGGGGCAGGGCTGCCTTGCGCCCGGCACGGCGAAGATCACCTTCGGGACGTCGGCCGTTCTAAATATGGTGACAGGCACCGCGCCGCTCGCCAATCCGTCGCGCCAGGCGTTCGGCAATGTCGCGCTGAGCACCCCCGACGGCGTGTCCTTTGGCGCCGAGGCCGCCGTCATGTCCGCGGGCAGTTCGGTGGAATGGCTGGTTCGCTTGGGTGTGCTGCGCGATGTTGCGGCGCTTGATGCCGTGGTTCAGCCCGACCAACGCAGCGGCGCCGTGTTTGTGCCCGCGCTGGAAGGCTTGGGGGTGCCGCATTGGCAACCCGGCGCGCGCGGCAGCTTTTTTGGCCTGTCAGGCGCGACAGGCGCGGGCGGGATGACGCGCGCTGTGTTGGATGGAATCGTGTCGGCGACCGCCGAGATCATTGATCAGATCGAGGACGCGACCGGCCAACGCCTGATTGAGATCAGCGTCGACGGTGGACTGACCCGAAGCAACGCCTTCAACGCCATCCTTGCGGCCACCGTCGATCGCCCGCTTTGTCGCGCCACCGACGCCGAGGCGACGACCCGCGGCGCCGCGATTTTAGCGCAACGCGCCTTGGGCATTGACGTGCCCTTCGCGAGCGACCGGACGCCGCTTGACGTGCCCCCAGGCACGATGCCGGCCGACCGCACCGGCTGGCAGGATGCTGTCGCGCTGACTGTTGAATTCACCAAGACGCGCAACGACCGAGTCTGAAAGGATAACTTATGACCGTACACGACATCGCCCTCGTGAATGGCACGATCGCCCCCGTGCAGGGAAAGCGTCACCAGGATCTAACCAGCCCTCTTACCGGGCAGCAGGACCGTCGCACGGCCCATGCGGATGACGCCGATGTCGACGCCGCGGTGTCCGCCGCGCGGGATGCGTTTCCCGCGTGGTCGCAGACCGACGCCGCGACCCGCCGCAAGGTGATCGAGGCGCTGGCAGACGGGATCGAGCAACGCGCCGACGATCTTGCGGCCGCCATCAATGCCGAGGTTGGCACGCCCGAAAAGATCGCACGGGCGGTGCAGGCCAGTCTGCCGGTCCATGTGCTGCGCGGGTTCGCTGCTGACCTAGATGCGGCACTTGCGGACGAGACGATTGGCCATTCGACCATCACTCACCGCCCGATCGGTGTCATCGCCGCCATCACGCCGTGGAACTATCCGCTGCACCAGGCCATGGCCAAGATCGGCGCCGGGCTGGCTGCGGGGTGTACGCTGGTGGTGAAGCCCAGCGAGCTGACGCCGCGGACCAATGCCATGATGATGGAGATACTTGCCGAGACGACACCTGCCGGGGTTGTGAACGTGGTGCCGGGCGATGCCCGCACCGGCGCAGCACTCGTCAACCATCCGGGAATCGACGCGGTATCCTTCACCGGCTCGGTCGAGGGTGGGCGCGCGGTGGCACAAGCTGCGGCAAGCCACCTCAAGCCGTGCTTTCTGGAACTGGGCGGAAAATCCGCGGGCATCCTGCTAGACGATGCTGACCCGGATGCCGCGCTGAAGGCGATGGTCAATGGCGGGTTGCTGAACAGCGGACAGACCTGCAACGCGCTGACCCGTATCCTGGTGCCCCGCGCAATGTTGCACGATGCGGCGGCCAAGGTCGGCGCGCTGGCCGACCAGATGGCTACGCGGCTCGGTCCGGTCATCTCGCAGGCGCAGTTCGACCGCGTGCGGGGCTTTATCGCCCGCGCCAAGGCCAACCCGAAAATTGAGCTCGTGACGGGGGCCGACCCGGCGGCGGGGCAGAGGGGTTGGCAGGTCCAGCCCGCCGTATTTCTTGCACATGACCGCGCGGCCGAGATCGTCCAATCCGAAGTGTTTGGCCCGGTGATCGTCGTGCTGGGTTACGACGACGAGGATGATCTGATCGCGCTGGCAAACGACACCGCCTATGGTCTTGCCGCCGCGATCTGGGGTGCCGATGCAGCCCGCATCGATAGGATCATTGCTCGCCTGCGCGCCGGGCAGATCGACGTGAACGGGGCGCCGTTCAATCCGCGCGCGCCGTTCGGCGGTTTCAATCAATCCGGCAGCGGCCGCGAGATGGGCCTATTCGGCATCCGGGAGTTCCAGCGTCCGGTTTCCGTTCAGAAGAAGGCATGATCGATATGACCGAGCAGCAAACCATTCTTGAAGTTGTAGCCGACGGCGTGGCGCAGTTGACGCTGAACCGCCCGGACGCGATGAACACGATGACGCCCGCCTTCCTTGACGATGTGTTGGCGCAACTGGAGCGGGTCACCGACGATCCCACGATCCGCGTGATGATCCTGACCGGCGCAGGCCGGGCGTTCTGCGCCGGGGGCGACCTGAAGCGCGGTCCGGGCGGCGCCGTCGCGGGCGATCCGCCGCTGGCCTCGCAGACGGGGCGGCTGCGCAACTTCATGCGCTCGTCGCAGCTTTTGCGCGACATGCCCAAGATCACGATTTCAGCGATCAACGGTGCCTGCGCGGGGGCGGGTTTTTCGTGGGCGTGCGCGACCGATCTGCGTTTTGCCTCGAGCAAGGCGCGGTTCGCGACGGCCTTCCGAAATGCGGGGCTGTCGGGGGATTTCGGGGGGACCTGGCTGCTGCCGCGGATCGTGGGTGGTGGCCGAGCGCGCGATCTTTACCTGCGTTCAAAGCCGATCACCGCGCAGGAGGCCCTAGACATGGGTCTGGTTTCAGGGATCGAAGAGCCCGACGTCCTGCTTGATGCGGTGCTGGAGATCGCCCGCGATCTGGCTGCTGCCGCACCGTTGGCGCTGCCGCTGATCAAGCAAAACCTCAATGACGCCGATGAGATCTCGTTTGCCGAGGCGCTTGATCGTGAGGCCCGTCGTCACAGCTCCATGGTCGCCACTGCAGATGGCACTGAAGCAGCCCGCGCTTTTACCGAGAAGCGCCAACCGAAATGGACTGGAAAATGAGCATTGATCTGACATGGAATGACGCGAAGACTGTCGCGACCGTCATGCTGAACCGCCCCGAGACCTTAAACGCCATGACTGCCGACGCCCTAGATGAGGTTGGCCACGCGTTCCAGCAAGCCGACGCCGAGGGCGCTCGGATCATCCTGCTGCGCGGCGCTGGCCGGTCTTTCTGCGCAGGTGCGGATCGCAAGCAGTATCCTGGCTTCAAGACCAGCGAGGAAAACATCGGTCGCACACAAAATGCAATTGAGGTCGGCGTTCAGCTGAAGCGCGGGCTGATGGGCACGAACGCGCTGACTATCGCGCAGGTGCACGGCCACGCCGTCGGCGGCGGGCTGGTCATGGCGATGTGCTGCGACATGCGCTTTGCGGCCGACGACGCAAGGATGTCGCTGCCAGAACTGAAACTGGCCCTGCCGCTGGGCTGGGGCGCGCTTTATCGCCTGATCGAACTGGTCGGCACCACCCGCGCATGGTCGCTGCTGGCTGAATTCGAAGAGCTTTCGGGCACGCAGGCGGTCGAAGCCGGCCTCTTCTCGGCTGCGTTCGCGCCAGATCAGCTTGGGCAACAGGTCCAACAGCGTATCGACGCCCTGTTGCAGATCGATCCCGAGGCGCTTTTCTTGACCAAGCGGCAATTCCGGGCAATTGCCGCACGGGCATCCTTCGGCAATATCGAGGAGCTTGACGGCGCCTTGTTGCTTGGCCCGCTGCGTGGACCCCATGTAAGGGAAAAGTTCGCGGGACTTTGAGGAAGATTAGACATGTCGACGAAATCTGCCTCGGCCGCAGGTGTCGCCCCGGAAACGGGTACGGCCACTAGAGTCGAAGATGCCGTCCTGCAGATGCTGGAAGAGCAGGGGGTGCTGACCGGCATCAACCTAAACGAGGTGGCCAAGGCGGCAGGCGTGAACCGGACACTGGTTTATCACCACTTCGGCTCGCGTCGGGGTCTTCTTCGTTCAGCGATCAAGCACGAGTTGCGGCGGCGGCAGGTCCAGACGCGGACGCCGTCGCAGCCGATGAATTTGGGCGCGCGGGTGGTCCACGCCCTACGGTCGCTGCTGGGGGGAGGGTCGTCGCTGCGCCTAACGACGCTGCTGCATCTGGACGGCTCGACCGCGCCGCGGCTGATGCCGAATGCGGAGACGACGTTGCTGCAGCTGGAACGGGACCGCGCTTTGGGCCTGGTTCCAGACGTCGACGACCTGCCGGCGCTGCACGCCACCTATGCGGCGACCGTCTATGGCTATGCCCTGTTTCGCGAGATCTTCGCCCGCGACCTTGGCATCGACGTCGCTGAACTGGACGAACGCGTCATGGCACAGGTTGAACGCCTGTACGATTCCACGGGTGCCGCGGCGCCTCCACAGGGGAAATAAATGTCCTTCACGTTCGAAACCACGCGCTCGATCCGCTTCGGAGCGGGGCTTCTCGACCAGCTTGACGTGATCGCGGCGCCATTGCTTGGAGCGCGGATCGTGATGGTGACGGATCCCGGCATGATGGCGACGGGCATGCCCCGCCGGGCCGACGCCGCCTTGCGTGCTGCCGGGGCGGAGGTGCACATTTTTCAGGACGTTGCCGCCGACCCGTCCGAGCAGATCGTAAATGCCGCGCGCGACCGGATACGTGCCGTCGACGCGACCGGGGTAATCGGGCTTGGCGGCGGATCATCGCTGGACGTGGCCAAGCTGGCCGCGGCACTGGCGTTCAGCGGTGCCGACCTGCGTGACTGCTACGGCATCGGCCGACTATCGGCCGGGCGCCTGCCGCTGGTGGCGGTGCCGACGACGGCCGGGACCGGGTCCGAGGTGACGCCTATCGCCATCGTCAGCACCGACACCAACGAAAAGTTCGGTGTGGTCAGCCCGGTGCTGCTGCCAGATATTGCGGTGCTGGACCCGGAAACCACGTTGGGGTTGCCCCCGCATGTGACCGCTGCGACGGGTATAGATGCCATGGTTCACGCCATCGAATCCTATTGCTCAGCCAGCCCGAACAACAATCCCGTCTCGCGTGCGCTCGCTTGCGAGGCGCTGCACCTGATGGGGCGGTCGCTGGAGAGCGCCGTTGCGACACCAGGCGATGTGCAGGCACGGTCCGACATGCTGCTGGGATCGCTGCTTGCGGGTCAGGCGTTTGCGAATTCCCCGGTTGCGGCCATTCATGCGCTGGCCTATCCGATCGGTGGGCGGTTCAAGGTGTCGCACGGGCTGTCGAACGCCCTTGTTCTGCCGCATGTGCTGCGCTTTAACGCAGAAACGGCGCCCGCTGGATATGCCCATCTTGCGCCCATTGTGTTCCCCTCCCTGCGTGCCGCCGATGAGCGCGCCACCGCATTCGCCTTTTGCGAGGCACTGCAGGAGCTAAGCGTGCGCTGCGGCCTGCAGCAGCATCTGCGTGACGTGGGTATCCCGCAAGAAGCGCTGGCGGGCATGGCGTCCGACGCGATGAACCAGACTCGGCTTCTAATCAACAATCCTAGGAAGCTTACGCAGGACGATGCCCTCGGCATCTACAACGCAGCATGGTAACGGCGGTTTCGCGCGACCGGAGTGACTATCCCCATGCCTTGGCGCTGCCCACACGGTGGATCGACAATGACGCCTTTGGGCATATGAATAATGCGGTGCACTACCAATTCTTCGACACAGCGGTGAATCGATTGCTGCTCGATCTAGGCTGCTCTCAAGCGGCGAGCGGCCCCAACAGGTTTCTGGTTGTCGAGACGGGTTGCCGCTACTTTAACGAGTTGGCTTACCCTGATCTCATTGTGGTCGGGCTACGGGTCGGGCACTTAGGTCGATCATCGGTGCGCTACGACTTGGGTCTGTTTCGGAGTGACGACACGCTCGCCTCTGCCGCTGGGTTCCTAGTGCATGTTAACACTGTGTCAGGGCGGCCTGCAGCATTCTCGGCCGAGTTGCGGGACAAGCTGGGAAACTTGATGTGACCTGCATGGCTTCACCAGGCCTGTCCATCTCCTCGCTTGCCAGCTCATTACTGGGTTGGTCAAAGCCACATTAAGCAGGTGCCGGCTTCAAATCGCCAACTCGTCCAAGCTGCGGTCCACGCTTTATGGCAGGTTTTTTCCTCTTGCCTGAGGGAAGTAGGCGTAGAAGGTCGCTCGACTTACTCCCAGACGCTTGGCAATCTGCTCCACGGGGATGTTGGGATCCTTGAGAAGCGCTTTTGCCATGGCGAGACTGAACTGATGGTCACGTCCGTCAAGGTGGTGTAAATTCCGAGATGGCCTGAGTTCATGATCAGGCGGCTTTTGTGGCAATGCTTAGAATGGGGTCGATCTCCTCCTTGTCGATCTGGGCGAAGGCCTCGACCATCATGTAGCGGCTCGAGGTCTGCCATTCGTCATTCTGTTCGAACAGCACGGCTCCGATGAGGCGCATGATCGATGCTTCGTTGGGGAATATCCCGACGACATCGCGGCGCTTTACCTCCTTGTTGAGGCGCTCAATCGGATTTGTGCTGTGGAGCTTGGTGCGGTGCTGGCGTGGGAAGGACATGTAGGCCAGCACGTCGTGCTCGCTGTTGTCCATGAGGTCGGCGAGCTTGGGCCAGCGGGGGCGAACCTGATCCGCCACACGATGCCACGTTTCCGCAGCATGGATGCGGTCCGGCTGTTCGAATGCCTGGCGGATCGCGGCGGCCACAACCGTGTGCTGCCCCTTCGAGACATGGGCCAGGGCGTTGCGCATCCAGTGAACGCGGCAACGCTGCCAGGTTGCTTCAAAGACGCGGGTGATGGCGGCCTTGAGACCGGTGTGTGCGGCTGCGATGCTGACTGCCGAATTGCCCGAGCTAGGCCGGATGACATCAGGCGAAGCCGCTGCCATGACCGGCCTGGCGCCGGTTCCTCATGACAGCGGTGCGATGCGAGGAAGGAGAACAATCGCGGGCGGACGACGGTCTTTACGGCATGTGCTGTTCCAAGCTGCGCTCGCCGCGGCCTGCCCAACCCAATTCTCAGGCCAGTCGCCAAGCGCCTCAAAGAGCGCGGGAAGCCACACAAACTAACCATTATCGCAATCGCACGAAGGCTGGTCACAATCGCAAACGCGATCATCAAAACCGGCGCACCTTGGCAGCCTCAGCCCGGCAAATAAACACAGTTGCTCGATGGCCACCTCGCCCTACACCGGCAACGCCGGTGAAATTACACCACGTCCGTGGACGCTACCGAACTGATGCGGTGGATGCCCCCGCCTATCGCGCAAGAAAGGTGCAAGCCGCATCCCTTGGCGGACCCGTCATGCGGGCGGGGCGGGGTGCCGTCGCCCCCGGCGCACCCGATTTCCCCGCTCGCGAATGCGCAGCTTACCATGTGTCAAGGAATTTTCCCGTGGCCGCTTGCTGTCCGGACTTTCTGCCGAACGACGTGGCCTCCAGGCCGTGGGTCAGCCAGTACCGGGTCTTTGCCGGGTCGATCACATTGTCGATCTCGAAATAGGACGCGATGTTGATCGCATGTCCCATTTCATAAGAATGGGCGACCATCCTGTTGAACTCGACCTTTCTTTGATCCTCGTCGGCGATATTCTCCAGTTTTTTCCGATAGCCGAGCTTCACGGCCCCTTCGATGCCCATTGCGCCGAATTCCGCTGTCGGCCATCCGATCGAGAAGACCGATGCGTGCGTCGCGCCGCCGGCCATGGCCATCGCCCCCAGACCGTAACCCTTGCGCACGAAGACCGTGAACACGGGTATCGTCAGGCTTGCGGAGGTGACGAACATTCTCGACACATGGCGGACCATCGCTGTCCTTTCCGAGTCCGGACCGACCATGAAACCGGGCGTGTCGCACAGCGATATCAGGGGCAATCCGAAGGCCTCGCAAAGACGCATGAAACGGGACGACTTGTCGGCGGCATCTGCGTCTATCGCGCCGCCAAGATGCAAGGGGTTGTTGGCGATCAGGCCCAAGGGGCGACCCTCGATGCGGATCAGGGCGGTGATGATGCCGGTGCCAAAACTCCGGCGCAACTCCAGTACCGAATCCGTATCCGCGACGGCATCTATCACCGACCGCATGTCGTATGCGCGCAACCGGTCTTGCGGAACGAGGTGCCGCAAGACCCTCTGGTCGACATGGGTCCAGTCTTTGCTGTCTCCCTGGAAGTAGCCTAGGTATTTCTTGGCGACGTCGACGGCCTCCGACTCATCGCGCACAACGACGTCAATGACGCCATTTGACGCCTGGACGGCCACCGGGCCGACGTTTTCTGGCCTGAACCGGCCCAGCCCGCCGCCCTCGATCATGGCCGGCCCACCCATGCCGATGGATGCATTCTCGGTTGCGATGACCACATCGCAGCAACCCAGCAGCGCGGCGTTGCCCGCAAAGCAATAGCCGGACGCGATGCCGATTCGGGGCACCGCACCGCTGAGCTTTGCGAAATTCGCGAAGGTCAGGGCGCTCAGCATGCTGCCTTCCTGGTCGACGTCGCTCGGACGACCCCCGCCCCCTTCGGCAAACGTGACGATCGGCAGCCTCCATTGCTCCGCAAGGTGAACTAGCCGGTCGGTTTTCTTGTGGTTCATCCTGCTCTGCGTGCCGGCGAACACGGTGTAGTCATAGGCCAGGACAACGCATCGAGTATCGCTGTTCTCGAAGGATGCGCCATTGACGTTGCCGATGCCGGTAACCATGCCATCCGCCGGGCAGGTGCGGATGAGGTCCGCGGTAGACCCATGGCCCCTCTTTTTGGGAAGAGCGAGCGAGCCATACTCGATGAACGTATCGGGATCACACAGATCCGCGACGTTTTCCCGTGCGGTACGCTGCCCTTTCTTGTGACGCCCCCTGACAGCGTCGGGACGGGCCTCGTCAAGTGTCGCGTGCTGCCGCTCCCAAAGCGCGCTCAGGGACGCGGGGATGTCGTCCAGAGCGACCGAAGCGGCACGTCGACAGTCGTCATCCTCGGCTGCCACGCGTTCGATATGGAATATCGGATCGTTCAGTATCAGCGTATCGCCGACGCCGGCCAGGCACGCCGTGATGGTGCCGCCAGTTTCGGCGAGGATGGCGTGCTGCATCTTCATCGCCTCGATGACCGCGATTTCCTCGCCGCGCTGCACGGTCTGCCCCTCATCGACCTTGATCGCCACGACGGTGCCTTGCGTCGGCGCACCGATTTCCATCACTCCGTCCGGAAGACGAACCGCGTCCAGTCTGCGCCCCTGCGCGGCGGAATCTCCGGATTGATGTCCGCTCGAGACGGCATGGAGGCGCGGATGTTGATCGGCCGGGTCGGCGGCCAGCAATTCCCGCACATGCGCCGCGACGAAATGGGTGTCGATATGTCCCGATGCCACTTCGGGACGGCGCAACAGGTTCTGCAAGAATGCCAGATTCGTGGGAACCCCTTCGATCCTGAATTCACACGATGCCCGGTAGGCGCGTCGCAATGCTTGCGGGAACGCGCAGTCTGGGCAGGAGACGATCAGCTTTGCCAGCAGCGAGTCGAAATTGGGATTGGTGCGATAGCCGGTGTATCCGAACGTATCGACGCGAACGCCCGGGCCCGAGGGCAAGTCGAAGTGCTTGAGCGTTCCGCCGGAGGGACGTGCACTGCCGTCCTCGTTCATGACTTCCATGTTGATGCGCAGCTGGATGGCGTAGCCCGTCGGCCGGGCGATCCGGTCTTGCCTCAAACCGATCTCATCGAGTCCGGCCCCGCTCGCGATCCGCAGCTGGGTCTTGACCAGGTCGATACCGGTGACCTCTTCCGTCACGGTATGTTCGACCTGAAGTCTCGGGTTAGCCTCCATGAATATGAAGGTCGACGTCTCGCTGTTGTCGGTCGCATCCACCAGGAACTCAAACGTCCCGATCCCCTTGTACCGGACCTTCTGCGCCAACCGCACCGCGGCGCCAGTTATCCTCGCGATCAAGCCGGGAGCGAGCGCGGGACTAGGCGCGATCTCGATCAGCTTTTGATTTCGCCGCTGCAAGGAACATTCGCGTTCCCAGAGATGAACCGCGTTTCCCGCGCCATCGCCGACGATCTGCACCTCGATGTGGCGGGCCTGGCGCAGATACTCCTCCGCATAGACCTCGCCGTTTCCAAAGGCTGCCAATGCCTCGGATTGACAGCGGATATAGGCATCCTCGACGGCATCTGCGCTTTCGACGGTGCGAATTCCCCGCCCGCCACCGCCGGCAACGGCCTTTATCATGATCGCGGGTGTGTCGGATTCAAGCGAAAGGAAGAACTCGCGAACTTCCTCCAGACTGGAGGCGTGCGACGTCCCCGGGCTCACCGGCACGTCGGCATCCTGCGCCAGACGCCGGGCCTTGACCTTGTCGCCCATCAGTTCCAGAACGTGGGGCTGCGGTCCGACGAAAATCAGGCCCTCTTCCGCGCATCGCTTTGCGAATTCGGCGTTTTCGCTCAGAAATCCGTATCCGGGGTGGATCGCGTCGCAGTCGTTGGCGATCGCAACCGAGATGATCTTTTCGATGTCGAGGTAAGCCGCCGCGCCCCTAGCCTCAAGATCAACGACATGATCGGCCGCTCTGACGTGAAGTGAATTGGCGTCGTCCTCGGAATACACCGCCACGGTGCGGATGCCCATATCTGCTGCTGCCCGGGCCACCCGAATTGCGACTTCACCGCGATTTGCGATTAACAACGATCTGATTTTCACGCCGAGCTCCTTTGGCCGAATCTTTCTGGTCCCTCCGAACCCGGAGGCGATGTCGCCGTTTCTTGAGATGCCGGGATATTTAGAGTAACTGTTCTGTCACTGTCCTCCGGGCCCAGTAGGCCTTGGCCTCGCCGGCCACCCCTCGCCGGAAGGCCAGTACGCAAACGACGAAGACGCAGCCGATAACGACCGTTGCGGAGTCCCCGAGCCGGGCGAACCAGTTGATGTTCGTCGATGCGGCGAGCATTTTTCCCAGCCAGTCGAGCCGATATTCGAGGAAGATGATCGCCGCCGCACCGATGACGGGTCCGATCAAGGTGCCCATGCCGCCGACGAGCGTCATCAAAACTACGGTCCCGGACATCATCCAGTGAACGTCCGTCAGTGTGGCGAAACCGAGCACGACCGTCTTGGTTGCCCCTGCCAGCGCCGCCAGTGCCGCCGACAATACGAAGGCCAGGAGCTTGTAGCGCTCCACCTTGTAGCCCAGCGAGATCGCCCGCGGCTCGTTTTCCTTGATCGCCTTGAGAACCTGCCCGAAGGGCGAATGCACCGTCCGGACGATCAGTGCATAACCGCCAACGAAAACGGCCAGGACGAAGTAATACATGTTCAGATCGTTGCCGAGGTCGATGAGCCCGAACAGGGACCCTCTCGGAACCCCCTGCAAGCCGTCCTCGCCCCGGGTGAAGTCCATCTGGAGCGCAAGGAAGTACATCATCTGCGCCAGCGCCAAGGTCACCATGGTGAAATAGATGCCCTGGCGGCGGATGGACAGCGCCCCGACGATCAGGCCGATCGAGCCACCCGCCACCGTGCCCGCCAGAATACCCGCGAGTGGCGGCCAGTTCATCTCCATCAGCATGTGGCCTGTGATATAGGCCGACCACCCGAAAAACGCCGCGTGGCCGAAAGACAGGAGCCCGGCGAACCCGAGAAGCAGATTGAAGGCGCATGCAAACAGCGCGAAAACCAGCACATTCATCAGGAAGATCGGATAGACGGCCATCGGCGCGAAGAGCATCGCCCCGAACGACAGACCATATGCGAGGCGCTTGCCCATCTTATTTTTCCTTTCCAAATAGACCAGCAGGCTTAACCATCAGCACGATCGCCATGATGATGAAGACGGCGATGGCCGAGGTTTCGGGATAGAATGTCCGGGCCAGCCCCTCGATTAGTCCGAGCATCAGGCCCGACAGAACGGCACCGAAGAGCGAGCCCATTCCACCGATGACGACCACCGCGAAAACCGTGATGATGAGGTTCGACCCCATCAGGGGCGATATCTGGATGATCGGTGCCGCAAGCACACCGGCGAACGCCGCCAGCCCCGCACCGAAGCCGAAGGTTGCCGTGATCACCAGTGGCACATTCACACCGAAAGCCTCGACCAGCTTGGAGTTCTCGGTTCCCGCGCGCAGAATGGAACCCAGCCGCGTCCGTTCGATGATAATCCAAGTTGCAAGGCAGACGGCTAAGGACGCGACCACGACCCATGCCCGATAGATCGGCAGGATCATAAAGCCGATATCGACCGCGCCGGAGAGAGCCGCAGGCACCCTGTAGGCCTGTCCCGATGATCCGTACACCGAACGAAACACGCCCTCGAGGATGAGGGTGACCCCGAACGTCAGCAGCAGGCCATAGAGATGGTCCAGATTGTAGAGCCGGCGCAACAGCAATCGCTCGATCACGCAGCCGAACAGCCCCACGAGCACTGGCGCCAGGACCAGCATGGCGAAATAGTTGATGTTTAGATAGTACATCCCCATCCAGGTCAGGAACGCACCGATCATGTACAATGCACCATGTGCAAAGTTGATGATGTTCAAAAGGCCAAATATGATGGCCAATCCCAGCGACAGGATGGCGTAGAACGATCCGTTGATCAAACCAAGCAGCAGCTGGCCATAGAGAACCTGTAGCGGAATACCTGCAATCTCTGTCATCACGTTTCCCGCCCTATACGCCCAGCAATTTGTTCAGGAGCGTCATCTTGCCTTGCAGGTCGGCCGAGGGAATGCTCTCGACGACCTGCCCGTGCTCGATAACGTAGAAATGATCCGCCAACGGCGCCGCAAACCGGAAGTTCTGCTCGACCAGAACCACCGTGTATCCATGCGATTTCAGGGTGCGGATCACCTCGGCCAGTGCCTGAACGACGACCGGGGCCAGGCCTTCGGATATCTCGTCGAGCAGCAGCAGCTCGGCGCCCGTACGAAGAATCCGGGCGACGGCGAGCATTTGCTGCTCGCCGCCCGACAGGCGGGTTCCCTGGCTGTGTCTGCGCTCCGCCAGGTTGGGAAACATCTCATAGAGTGCCTCAACCGACATGGCGTTCTTGTTATCGGCGATCTTCGGCGGCAGCAGCAGGTTCTCCTCGACCGAGAGGGATGCAAAGATGCCCCGCTCCTCCGGGCAGTAGCCGACGCCACAGCGGGCGATCATGTGAATTGGCCGGTGCAGCGCGTCCATTCCGTTGATCCGGATCGCTCCCTCGCGCCGTCCGGTCAGCCCCATCACCGCCCGAAGGATGGTCGAGCGCCCCGCGCCGTTGCGACCCAGCAGGGTCACCACTTCGCCCTTGCCCACCTTCAGGGAAAGATCATGAATGACATGTGACTCGCCGTACCAGACATTCAGGTTCTCGATTTCGAGAGCGGGTGTTGTCATTGACTTATGCATCCAGAGCGGTCTCCACACCCATGTAGGCCTGCATCACCTGCTGGTTGGTGGACACTTCGGCATACGTTCCCTCCGCGAGCACGGCGCCCCTTTGCAGGACCGTGATCCGGTCGCAGAGCCCCTCGACGACGCTCATGTTGTGTTCGACCATCAACACGGTTCTGCCGCTTGCGACCTTCCTGATGAGGGCCGTGACCCGGTCCACATCCTCGTGCCCCATGCCCTGCGTCGGTTCGTCCAGCAGCATCAGCACCGGGTCCATCGCCAGCGTGGCGGCGAACTCCAGCGCCCGCTTTCGGCCGTAGGGCAGGTGCACGGCGAGCGTTTCGGAAAATACGTCAAGCCCGACCTCGCTCAGAATCTCCATCGCCCGATCATTGAGGTGATGCAGGCTGGCCTCGGACTTCCAGAAATGGAACGTCGAGCCGACGCTCTTCTGCAACCCGACGCGAACGTTCTCGAGCACGGTCATATGGGGAAAGATCGCGGAAATCTGGAACGACCGGACAATTCCCATATTTGCGATCTGGGCCGCTGTCGCGCGCGTTATGTCCTTGCCGCGAAAGTAGATTTCGCCGGATGTCGGAGAAAGGAACTTCGTCAGGAGGTTGAAGCAGGTCGTCTTTCCCGCGCCATTGGGGCCGATCAGGGCGTGAATGGTGCCCTTTTCGACCTCGAGACTAAGATCATCGACCGCCGTGAATCCCTTGAAGCATTTGGTCAGATTCCGCGCTTCCAGAATATACTCGCTCATGTCGTCATCCCGCTTCCAAGAAAGAGGCCTCGCGACATGTCTTTGCGTTCAAAACGTACAACGAAAGCCGTCTCGCGCCCTGTCATAGTTCTTTAACCAGGCGCCTCAGCACCTTTCCGGTCGGTGTCGTGGGCAGATGGTCAACAAAACTGACCAGCTGCGGCACCTTGTATGCCGACAGATTGCCCCTGCACCAGGCGATGATGTCATCGGCCGAGGCGTCGGCACCCTTGCGCATCACCAGAACCGCCCTGACGACCTCGCCTTTCGTCTCATGCGGAACCCCGACGATGACGGCTTGGGTGATGTCGGGATGCTTGCACAGAATAGTTTCCACATCCTCCGGAAAGACGCTGTAGCCGGAAACCTTGATCATTTCCTTTTTCCGGCCGAGTAAGGTCAGGTAATCATCTTCATCCAGCACGCCGATATCGCCGGTGCAGAACCATTTCCCCTCAAAGGCGTCTTCATATGCCTCGCGATTATTCCAATAGCCGTGGAACAGCCCGGGGCCTTTCAACTGGATCTCGCCCTGTTCGCCTCGCGCTTTCTCGGCGCGGGTATCAAGGTCGACAATGCGGCACTGCACGCCGGGGCTGAGTTTTCCATGCGTTCCCCACCGGATATCGTCGAGCGGCATGCAGGTGTCCCATGTGTGGGTCTCGGTTAGCCCATAGGCCGCCTCGGCCACCAGACAGCCGCCGGTGAACGCCGCCCATTTCTTGGCCCGGTCTTCCGTCAACGGAATGCCGAAGCTGGTTCCGATGTTCAGGCGCAGAGAGTCGAGGCGATAGCGGGATGCCTCTGGATGCTCCATGACGGCGATGTTCATCGGTGTGACGCTATACCAGAAGGTCACCTTGTTGCGGTCGATCGCCTCGAGCACCGATAGTGGATCGAAGCGGAACAGCAACACTGTCGTCGCGCCGGTATAGACCGGAATGCAGATGCCGGCGGACATCCCGGCGATGTGGTAGAGCGGCGCGACCGCCAGCATTATGTCGGACGCTTGGATATCGTAGGCCTCTGCCATGACCGACGACTTGAACAATGCCTGACTGTAGGGCAGCATCGCGCCCTTCGGCCGGCCGGTGGAGCCTGACGTATAGCTCATGGCGGCGGTATCGCTCATCGAGATTTCCGGGCGGGGAACGTCGCCTTCGAAGGTTCTCAACGCCTCCATGAAGTCCGTCGCGCCATCGACCGGGGGGCGCTTCGCCTCGGAGACCTCGCCCGGGACATGTACTGTCGGATGATCCGGCAGCAATTCGCTGTAGCTGGTAAGAAACAGATGCTCGATTTCGACTGTCGGCAGGACTTGCTCGACGACAGGGTAGAGCACATCGGCCGCGACCAAGGCCCGCGCACCCATGTCGGAAAGCTGCGTTTCGAGCTCGAATTGCTTGAACAGCGGGCTGCACGCGCAGACGATCGCGCCGAGCTTCTGGCTTCCCAGATACGCGATGACGTATTGTGGCGAGTTCTGAAGGAACAGCGCGACCCGATCGCCCTTTTGGATGCCGCGCTCGTGCAGCCGCGCGGCAAACGCATCGCTCAGGCGGTCGAGCTCGGAGAAGCTGATTTCCGC
Source organism: Paracoccus jeotgali (assembly GCF_002865605.1). Taxonomy (NCBI): domain Bacteria; kingdom Pseudomonadati; phylum Pseudomonadota; class Alphaproteobacteria; order Rhodobacterales; family Paracoccaceae; genus Paracoccus; species Paracoccus jeotgali. Next base: position 6,559 of record NZ_CP025584.1, on the reverse strand, counting down.
CCCGTACCAGTTGATCGCCGGTTTTTGAGGCCGCTCCACGGCATGTTGGCGCAGATACTCGTGTAACGGTTTTTCACCTTGTCTGTAGACGATCGTGCTTGTCATGGGTTTTTTCCGCACCTGGATTGAGCCGGGTTGAACGAAATCGACAACGCAAATCGGCCTCGGACGCGCTATTGCTTGCCCAATTCCGAAAGAAGCGCCCGCTTGAGCTTGTATTTCTCGATTTTCGATGTCGGGGTTCGCGGGATGGCTTCCACGATGCGAATATAACGCGGGCACATGAACTTCGGCATCTTCTGGGCTAGCCACTCATGCAGCTGTTCTTCCGACACCGCTGCTCCGGGCCTGATCTCGACGCACAGGGCGATATCGTCCTCTTCTCCGACATCTGCCGGAACGGCGAAGGCCGCGCTTGCGATTACATCGGGAAAGCGGTTTGCGAATTCCTCGACATCGAATGACGACACGTTTTCCCCGCGCACGCGGATGCGGTCGCCTTTCCGGTCCATGAAGGTGAACCGTCCGTCGTCTCCGACCCGTACGGTATCGCCGGTATGAAACCACAAGTTCCTGAACGCCTTCACGGTGACGTCGGGTTTTCCCAGATATTCGCGAAAGAACATCATCGGCAGCTTCGGGCGCAGGGCCAACTCGCCGATTTCGCCACTGGGGCACATCATGCCCTCATCGTCGAAGGCCGCGGCCTCAACGAAGAGGGACGGAGTCCCCATGTATCCTTTCATGGAAACGTCGTGTGCCTTCACGAAGGGAACGTTGAACCGCGCCGCCATGTCGCGCATCTCCGTCCAGCTCAGGCCTCGGCGCAGTTTGGGCGGGGTCAGATCGCCGTTTCCCTCATCCACGATCGAGAAGAAGGACATGCCGGATTCGGTCTGGCCAAAGCCCACGCTGATGTAATCTAGGCCGAACCGTTGCGCCATCTCGACATGCGAGTCCGGCAGGGGCTGCATATGGACCTTGTTCAGCGGGGTGTTCCGGTCCTCGGGCGTCGGAGGGGCCTTGAGGAGCCAGGGGATCATCGTGTCGATCAGGGAGGCCGCGCTGGCCTCCGTCTTTCGAATTCTCGACCAGAATTCCGTGGTGCTGAAACGATCCCAGGCGACGACGGTGCACCCCATCCAGATTGCCCGGACGACATTGAAAATCGCGCCGCCGACATGATAGAGGGGCAGATCGTTATAGAGGATGTCGTCCTGCGACAGCATCCTGCGGCAGACGAATGTGTACTGGTTCATCCATCTGTGGGTCTGGATCACACCCTTCGAAGGGCCGGTGGTGCCGGATGTGTAAAGCACGTTGGCGACGTCGTCGAAACGGATGGCGATGTCGGGCCTCGGCGCGGAAACGAGAAGATCCTGCCAGGCAATCCCCTTCAGGGCATTTTCCAGATCGACCGGATCGCGGGGAACATCGTGCGAGCCCTCGGGGGGGTCGTAAACGACGATGCCCTCGACCGATGATAGCCGGGACGCGATGTGGTTCAGGCGGGGCACCATCGCGCGTTCGGTGATCAGCAGCTTTGGCCGCGTGTCGTTGATCTGATAGGCCAAAATATCGCCGCTGAAACCGAAGTTGATCGGGCAATACACGGCGCCCGCCTTCCAGATGCCGAACATGCTCAGAATCGTGGTCTTGGCGTTCCCCATGAAGACAGATACGAAATCACCTTTCTTCACGCCTCGCGACGCCAGATTTCCGGCAATTCGGTCTGTGATCCGGCCGAATTCGGTATAGGTCAGCGTGGTATCGTCATCCCCGTAATAGAGGCACGGCTTGTCTCCCAGCCTTTCCACCCACCTATCGAGTTCGACCACGATGCAATCGCCCTCCCGGTCCATTTCAGCCTGCAATTGCCGCTGGGTCATTGTGATCGCGTTCTCAGTCATGTCCGCGTTCCGTGGCTGAAGGATAGGTCAGGCTGCGCGCACCCCCGCCCAATTGGAACGGGGATGCGGATCGTTGTCTACTTTACGAGCGGGCAGCCACCCGACGCCATGTCACGGAAGGCGACATCGCCGGGAACCGTCGAGACGATCTTGTAGTAGTCCCACGAGGATTTCGATTCCGCGGGGGATTTGACCTCGAACTGGTACATGTCGTGAACCATGCGCCCATCCTTGCGGATGATGCCGTTGGTCGCGAAGATGTCATTGATCGGCTCCGCCCTCAACGCCGTCATGACCGCGTCCGGATCATCGGACCCGGCCCTTTCGACCGCCTTGAGATAAGTGCCGATGGCCGAATAGGTGCCGGCGTCGAGCATGTTGGGCATCTGCTGCAACTGGTCGTAGAACTTCTCCGACCATGCCCGCGTCTCGTCGGTGCGATCCCAATAGAAGCCGGTGGTCGCGTTCAGGCCCTGAGCGGTTTCAAGACCCATGGCGTGGATGTCGTTGATGGTCAGAAGCATCGCCGCGACGGTCTGGGTCTGGGTCACGCCGAACTCCTGTGCCGTTCTCATCAGGTTGACGGTATCGGCGCCGGCATTGGCAAAAGCGACCACATCGGCGCCGGAGGCTTGCGCCGTTAGCACATAGGACGAAAAGTCCGAGGCATTCAGCGGATGCTTGGTGGAGCCGATAACTTTGCCGCCCCCCTGCTCAACGAATTCGGTCACATCGTTCTTGAGCGTTTCACCGAACGTGTAGTCCGCCGCGATTACATACCAACTCTTGCCGCCGCTCTCCAGGATCGAGGTTACGGTCCCCTTGGCAAGCGCATAGGTGTCGTAGGTGTAGTGCACGACCAGCGGGCTGCAATTCTCGCCGGTGATCGAGCTGGACGCGGCTTGGGTATTGAAGATCACCTTGTGCTTTTCTTCGGCGACATTCGCGACCGCGTAGTGGACCGCGGTATTGCCAAGGCCGAAGACCGCGTCGACCTGCTCCTGGTCGAACCAGCGCCGGGCGGTGGTGGCGGCCAGGTCGGGCTTGTTGTGGTGATCGGCGTTTACGAGCTCGATCTTCTTGCCCAGCACGGTGCCGCCGAAATCCTTGATCGCCATCCGCGCGGCGAGCAGCGCGCTTTCGCCGTTGGAATCGGAATAGACTCCGGTCATGTCGTTCAGGACCGCAATCTTCACGACATTATCGGACAGTCCTTCGGCGGAACCCGGCGCTGGCAACGCGCCGACCAGGAACGATAACAGGAGAGCCGTTCTGACTTTCTTCGTTGAATTTACACTCATTTCTAGCGTCTCCCTCGCGTACTCAAGTTAAATCACGATCAAGCCGAACCGGGTGTGTTCTTGCTTACGCCCTCCCAACTCCGTTTTTAACCTACTCATAGGTAGATTTTATTGTAAAGTAGTATTTCGACCCCGCGGGCGGAAGCTGACAGGCCGTCGTCGCCCCACGGCACTCACCACGGGCTGACAGATCCGGTGAGGGCGGATCCGCCGTCGCGGGGCCTGATTGCGCCGGTTCCGGGTCGCGGCGACGGAAAAGGCGCTGGCGCCGCATCGGCTCTGATGATGTGACCGCCTCCGACGGCATCTGTGTGCCGAGGTAAGTCTGCGATGATCCACAAAGGAGGACGGTCATGTCGGAGATTATCACGGTCGGGCTCGACCCTGTGAAGAATGTGCTTCAGGTTCATGGGGCTGAGGCCTCAGAGCGGGCAGTTCTGCGCAAAAAGCTGAGAAGAGAGCAGGTTCTCTTGTTCTTCAGCCAGCTCCCGATTTGCACTGTCGCCATAGACGCGTGCGGTAGCGTGCATTTCTGGGCCGCAAGATCGGCAAAGCTGGGCCACGATGTGCGGCTGATCCCGTCGGCTTGCCTCAAGGCCTTCGTCAAGCGTCAGAAGAACGATGCGGCAGATGCCGAGGCCATCTGCGAAGCGGCGACGCGCCCGACGATGCGGTTCGTGTCGGTGAAGAGCGAAGATACCAGTCTCGGCCACGCCCACAGCGCCGCGCACCGTCCCGGCTCTGCTACCGGAGCAATGTGGGGGTGTAATGCGCGGCAGGGGCAAAGCCGCCCCCGGCGCCCTGCTCCTGACCACCGGAGACCGCGTCGTAATTGTCGCGCGGCGGTAGGGAGCGGACACGCACGAATGGGATGTCGGGAAGGCGTGAGTGGCATAGCGTCCCAGTCTCGACGCCGGCCCTTGGAGCACGAGGCGCGCCTCTGCTCAGGCCCGGCTGTGGCCAGGTCTCATGGAGCGTGGTTGTCAAGCCGCGACATCCGGCAATCGTCGAGATGGCCGCGACGCAGCCAGCCGGCCACCAGTTGAAACCCGCTTTGGGGCCAGTCGCGGGGTGTATCGATCTTTACCAGCTCCGCGATGCCAAATCCGGTCCTGTCGATCATCCGTAGCCGGGCCTTCGTGGTGAGGTTTGTCAGCGGGGCCAAGAAAACCACGTTATCGGCGACAGTCATCGAATGCTTCAAGAACTCCGGCAGTAGCGACCACGGCGGGTTTGTGACGATCCAATCGACGTGTTCACTCCAATGGAGGAAATCCCGTCCTGCTTCGATCTCGCACCACTCACGGTGGAGGTGATCGGGAAAGCTATCATAGAAGGCTCCGTCGCCGCGTGCCGGATCGAGCACCGTGCCCTGCAGGTAGGGCGCGAAATGCCTACATATCGCTTGCGCAAGCGCTGGCGGCGTCATCACACGATCACGGTCAGGACTGTTGGGGGCGGGGATGAGTCGACGCTTGCCGCGCAGAGGCGCGATCGGAGTTCGGAAGCCGAGGAGCGAAGCGTAGCCGCGCAGCGAGGCCAGTTCGCCCTGCATGCGCTTTTCGATCCTGATGATCACCGGCCGACTGATCTGCAGGCGTTCCGCCACCTCCGCCTGGGTCATCCCTTGACGGCGGCGCAGCGTCGCAAGCCATGCGCCTGCATCGAGCGTCGGGTGCGGCGCCCAGGACCAGCCGAGATCGAGATGCGGCAAGCAGCGGGACAGGCTGCCGATGGTGCCGCCGCCGCGCATGATCTTGCGTAGTGTCGGAGTAGAGATGCCGCTCTGCCGGGCAAGGGTGGTCCGGGTCAGGTCGAGGCGCTGCATCTGCGCGGTGAACATGGGGGTCAGAGGCAAGGAAAACCGGCAGAAAGAGAATGTGACAAACGAGGAAAGCATTCGTGACACGCGGAGAAGGTAGGTGCAACAGCGCTTGGCGCGCCGCTCAGTCGGCAGCAGGAGGCGTCAGGGCGCCTGCATCAAGTTTCAGACCCACAGAAGAAAGGATTCGGTGTTCAGGACATTGCAGCGCTACGGATAAGAATAGGAAACGAGGGTGCAGCCCTTAACGACAACTTAAATTTCATCTATATTGACGCTACACACCGTCAACAGCACCGTTGAAGAAGAAATGATGCGTATCACGGACTTGACTGATGCAGGGCAATTCGAACCGCGCAAGATTGCCGCGGCCCTGCGCACTTCGGTTGAGGAAATCGCATTGACCGTCGGTTTGGGCAAAGACGCGCTGCAGAGACGAGCCCGCATCAGTTCGGACAAGACGCAGCGGCGCCTGCGCGAACTGGTGGAGGTGCTGAACAAGGTCGAATCCCGCTTCGGCTCTGAACTGATGGCCTATGCGTGGTATCGGTCGGAACCGCTTCCCGGCTTTGATGGCCGAACAGCCATGCAACTGGTGCAGGACGGCAAAGCGCAGCATGTTCTGGAATACATCGATGCGGTCGATGCGGGCGTCTTTGCCTGATGCCTCTGAAAAATGGACACTCGACAGGATCACTCTATCGCGCTCTAGACCTGGTCCATGCGCGTGAACCTCTTTCCGGCCGTGGCCGTGCACGTTCTGGAGGCCGCTTCAACCCAAGGGCACCTCTGCGCCGCTGGGATGCTCGGTGTCAGGCGGGGGTAGGCCATCAGTTGCAGAAAATTGTGGAAGCGTTGGAATGCACTGACCTCGGCCCCCACCGTCCCCGCGATAACAAACCCAATACCGCACACCGGCTGAAGGGCCGCACAAGACCGCTGCGCGGTTCCAGGTCGGCAGAAGTTCCGCGATCTGTCCCGTCAGGCGCTCCACCCCTGCTTCAGCATACGCCATGGCATTGACGTCGCGCCAAAGGACGATCTGTTGTGCCGGATGCGTGAACCGCACCATCGCGAGCCACCGCCGGTAGTCGCCTGTTCAACCCTTCTTCCCAGAAGATCCTGCCCCGGCGCAAGAGGAAGCCTTGAAGATGCAGCCGCGCCTTACCTGCGCAGCCCGATCGCTTCGACCACGCGGGCTTCCTTCTCGACGACGGCCTCCTCGCGATATTCCTCCGCTTCGATCGTCCGATCCTGAAACGCCCTGTCAGCATCGCCAACGGCGCGATCAACCGGGCGACGTCAGCATCGCCAACGGCGCGATCAACCGGGCGACGCCCGATTTCGACATGCTCTTCGCGAAGATCCACCGTTTCACTGACAGGTTCTTCAACCGTAGACGAGAGGATTTAGGACCGAGATTCTCAGCCACTGCGATGAAATCGCACTTGGCGCGAAGTTAGAATGGCCTTGAGTTGTTCTTACTGTACGGTATAACTACCTGCTAGTAGCTTTTATCAAAGCGC